>NZ_CEVXFV010000059.1:0-24241 GCF_982396655.1 Cellulosilyticum sp.
GAAACCTATTTACCTACATGTATATTTCAAGTTTTTAGTTGGTTTCTCTATATATAAAAATATTTATCGAAATATATGAAATAAAGTTGATTATTTAAGAAAATATATTTAGAATTAATACATTATTTGTGAAATAAAGTAGCATATAAGTAAACATAGAATATATGGAGGAGAAAAATGATTTGGTTATTTCGTATGATGGTGGTATTTGCCTGTTTAAACTTAGCAAATATTATTATTGTAGATGGTGGTGCAGGGATGGAGCTTGTGTGGGTAGGGATTATTATAATAAGCTTATTATTCTCATTTAAAAAGATTTACTGTTTCTTTTTTAAAAGGGCTTGGTTTAAATGGTTATTTATAAGCGGCATCAGTATATTTGTATTAGTGGAAGGGCTTATTGTAGTAAATGGTTTGGGAATTGATGTACCAGAAAATAGTGATTATCTCATTGTACTAGGTGCGAGGGTTAGGGGTGAAACACCTTCACTTTCTTTAAAAGCGCGCTTAGATGTGGCGTATGAATATTTAGTGGAAAATCCAGAAACAAAGGCAGTATTATCAGGGGGACAAGGAGTGGGTGAAGATATTTCAGAAGCAGAAGCTATGTGTAGATATTTAGTGGATAAAGGTATAGCAGAAGAGCGCTTGAAATTAGAAGATCAATCAAGGGATACAACACAAAACTTAAAGTATTCCTTTGAAATAATCGATGCAGAAAAGGGGGATGCTACGGTTGTTATAGTAACTAACCGTTTTCATGTGTTAAGAAGTAAAATGATAGCTAAAGATTTAGGCAAAAAGGTAAGTGGTATAGGTGCAAGGACATTATACTTCTTAATTCCTACATATTATTTGAGAGAATTCTTTGCAGTTGCTGTAGAGGTTATTTTTTAAAGTGTTAAGGGTATCCTTTTGGTAACTATACCACTTTATTGTGCATACTTTGCAAGGGAATTAAAGTATTTTATACTACAAGCATAAGAAGTGGCCGCTTCCATAGTAGTAATATATTTAATTAGGGGGCATTGTCCCAAATAGGAGGCAATTATGAACGAAGTAGTAAAATTCTTAGAAGCAAATCCAGTACAATATTTAGCAACAGTAGGCAGAGATGGTAAGGCAAAATGTCGTCCGTTTATGTTCTGTTTTGAAAAGGAAGGAAAGCTTTGGTTCTGTACAAATAATACAAAAGATGTTTATCAAGATATGTTGGCAAATCCTGAAATTGAAGTTTGTGTATCAAGTCCTGAGTATGCATGGCTACGTTTAAATGGAAAAGTTGTATTTAAAAATGATATGGCTGTTAAAGAAGGCTGTATGTTAAATCCTATTGTCAAAGGTCAATATCAATCAGCAGAGAATCCAATTTTTGAAGTATTTTACTTAGAAAATGCCAAAGCAACAATTGCAGACTTTTCAGGTAACCCACCTCAAACATATAGCTTATAACAAAAAGGATATTGCACATTATGTGTGCAATATCCTTTTTGTTTGTCATTATATTTTGTGAGTAAGTTGATGCTTATAATTTTCGCCCCATGCAAGCATAGCATCTAAGATGGGTTCTAGGCTGCGACCTGTATCTGTAAGTGAATATTCAACACGTGGGGGAACTTCAGGATAAACGGTACGTGTTATTAGACCGCTCTCTTCCATATCACGCAAGTTGCTAGTTAAAACTTTTTGTGTAATGCCAGTCACAGATTTCATGAGTTCCCCAAAACGCTTGGTGCCTGTTAAAAGGTCACGTATAATTAATACTTTCCATTTGTTACTGATAAGCCCGAGCGTTGTTTCAACAGGACAAGCTGGAAGTTCTTTTGCCATAATAATCTCCTTTATAGAAAGTTTAGTAAGACATACTTGTAATGTTGCAACAAGTGTCATCTAATCTTTTACTTATAGATTTATTATAGTGATTTAAATATTAAAATTCAATAATAGTATCCATATGGAAACTACACCACTTTATTGTGCGTACTTTCTTAAAGGGATTAATGCTTTTAGAATGAAAGTAGAGTAAAGCAGGTGGAACTTATGAAAACAAGGGACTAAATATTAAAAGAAGGACGATTGCTTAGAGTGTTGTCCATTTGGTGTAGTAGAGAAATGAGTATATGAATAGAGGTGGTGTATAAATGCTCAGTAAGAAAGAAGAATATAAGTTAGACATAAGAAAGATTGAAAGGTTGCGTGAAGAAATAGAAAAAGCAGATGCGATAATCATTGGTGCAGGTGCAGGACTTTCTACTGCTGCTGGCTTTTCATACACAGGTGAAAGATTTCAGAAGTACTTTAAGGATTTTGCAGATAAATATGGGATCACTGATATGTATTCAGGCGGATTTTACCCATTTAAGACACTAGAAGAGTATTGGGCATGGTGGAGCCGTCAAATTTATTATAATCGTTATATAGATGCACCAAAGCCAGTATATGATGATTTGTTAAGCATAGTAAAAGATAAGGCGTATTTTGTTATTACTACCAATGTAGATCATATGTTTCAAAAAGTAGGTTTTGATAAAAAACGTTTGTTTTATACACAGGGAGATTATGGTTTATGGCAGTGTACTGTGCCATGTCATCAGCTAACTTATGACAATGAAGAGACTGTTTATAAAATGATAGAACAGCAGAAGGATATGAAAGTGCCAGCAGAGTTAATGCCATATTGCCCTGTTTGTGGCAAGCCTATGACGATGAATCTGAGATGTGATAATACTTTTGTGGAGAATGAAGGTTGGCAGCGTGCAGCAAAAAGATATTCGGAGTTTCTTAGTAGAAATAAAAATCAGCATATATTATTTTTAGAACTAGGTACAGGGATGAACACACCAGGCATTATAAAATATAGATTTTGGCAGATGACGCACCAGTGGGAGAAAGCTACGTATGCTTGCATCAATCTAGGGGAAGCTTATGCACCTAGGGAAATAGAAGAAAAATCTATTCGTATTAATGAGGATATTGGAAAGGTACTGAAACAATTATGAGAAAATAGCTTATGGTATATAGGCGGATCTAGGAAGAAAAGTATTGAATGTTTAAGTTATAAGATAAGGAGGCATATAGCAGATGATAAAGCAAGAAGAAAGATTAGATTATTTAATTGATGTTTTAATAAAAGAAGATGAGCAATATGCTACGCTAGAAATACCACAAGGATATATGGGGAAAGAAAGGCTCCTTAGGTCTTTAATGAATGTTCGTTCGCCAAGGCCAATTTCAGAGCAATTTTTAAAGGTACAGGATGAATATTTAAAAGAGGCATTGCAAAGCTGTGGTATTTGTGATGCTGCAAAATTGCCAGCTGTTAAAGTAGATGAACGTATAGCCTTATGGCAAGGAGATATTACAACATTAAAGATAGGGGCCATTGTAAATGCAGCGAATAGTCAGCTAAGAGGCTGTTTTGTTCCAGGTCATTCATGTATTGATAATTGTATTCATAGTTTTGCAGGCATACAGTTGAGACTTGATTGTGATACACTTATGAACGCACAAGGATATGAAGAGCCTACTGGAAAGGCGAAAATAACAAAGGCTTATAATTTACCTTGTGAGTATGTCTTGCATACAGTAGGACCCATTGTGCATAGCAAAGTAACAGCGGTAGAAAAAGATTTACTGGCTAATTGTTATAAATCTTGTTTAGAGCTAGCCGTAGCACATCAAATAGAAAGTATTGCTTTTTGCTGTATTTCAACAGGTGTATTTTGTTTTCCTAATGAATTAGCAGCAGAAATTGCAGTAGGGGTAGTGAGGGAATTTTTAAAGGCAAATCAGACATTAAAGAAAGTAGTATTTAATGTTTTTAAAGATGAAGACCTTAAAATCTATGAAAGTTTGCTAAGCTAATATAAAGTAGTAACTTATTTTGTGATAAAATGATAGTGAAATATCATATAAATAACAAGATAGGTATTTATAACGTATAAGGAGTGGGAGAAATGAAAGTATTACTGATTAATGGAAGTCCTCGCAAAAATGGCTGTACATACACAGCTTTATGCGAGGTGGCAAAGCCTTTAAATGAATGCGGTATTGAAACAGAGATTGTACATATTGGTGCAAAACCTGTGAGAGGTTGCATTGGCTGTGGACAATGTAGTGGTAAGGTTAAATGTGTATTTGATGATGATATTACCAACGAAATTATTCAAAAAGCAGGAGAAGCAGATGGTTTTATTGTAGGATCACCTGTTTATTATGCATCTCCTAATGGGACTTTAATAAGTCTCTTAGATAGAGCTTTTTATGCAGGCAAATCAAACTTTAAGAGTAAACCAGCAGCAGCTATTGTGAGTGCCAGAAGAGGAGGAACAACAGCTTCATTAGAAGTTATTAATAAATACTTTACTTTTGCAGAGATGCCACTTGTCTCTTCAAGTTACTGGAACATGGTACATGGCAGCAAGCCAGAAGATGTGATGCAGGATGAAGAAGGCTTACAAATTATGCGTAACCTTGGCAGAAATATGGCATGGCTTCTTAAGTGCATTGAAGCAGGTAAAGAAAAAGGAATAGAATGTCCACAAAACGAATACACTAATCGTACGAACTTTATTAGATAGTTTGTTATGGAGCATGAAAGCCCTACGCCAAACGAGTATTTAAACTAACTTGGCGTAGGGCTTTTTATAGGCTAAGAAAGTACTGCTTTCTTGTAAAACTATAATAATGCTTTAACGCTTATTAAGTTCATGGAACCTTTTGTGCTGCAATCCGAGGAGGCAAATAAGCGTTCCTAGAGTCACAGCAGAAGTAAAAAGTCCAAATACGATTTTGCCATTTGAGACACGCTTAAAAATTAGCGAGGTCACTGTAGTTGTAATACTGCCGCCGCCAATATAAGCTACTAAATTAATGGCTGTAAAAAATAAAATAAGATGCAATAGTGCTGGATGGTCTTTTAAAAATAGAAAGCCATCTTTATAATCCTGCACATAATCTTTTAGTCCAGTAGCCTGTATAGCACGCGATATTTCATCAGGAAACGTAATATATTTTTATAGCGCTTCGCTAAGTGATTCCCAGTCTTCATAAAGCTTAGCAACTTGAGCTTCAAGGTCACTTTTTCTTTGAAGCAGTTCTTTGCTTTTTTCAGCATTAGTATAAACTTCTTCAAGGCAAAGCTGTGCATCGATATCTTCCATTTCAGCTTCGGCTTCTTGAATAGTTGTTTCTACTTTTGTAATTTGATTTTGAATACGTCTAATACGTGTTTGTTCTTCTTTTTGTTTTTGCCAGTCATCTTTGTTAGATGGAGCAGCAGGAGCAGTTGCTACTGCTGTTTTAACAGTTACTTTTGGCACTGGTGTAGTAAGAAGTTCTTTTTTCTTCTCTACATAGTAATCATAGTCCCCAAGGAATTCTTTTGCACCTGTTTGATTCATTTCAATGACTTTGCTTGCTGTTTGATTAATGAAGTAACGGTCATGGGATACATATAATACAGTTCCCTCGTAATTTGAAATGGCACTTTCTAATATTTCCTTTGATAAGATGTCTAAGTGGTTAGTCGGTTCATCTAGGATTAAAAAGTTAGCTTTTGAAAGCATAATCTTAGCAAGTGCCACACGTCCTCTTTCACCACCGCTTAAGGCAGAAATTGGTTTGAAAACATCATCATTTGTAAATAAGAAAGCAGCAAGCATATTACGGATTTCACCATTTTTAAGTTCTGGGAAAGAAGTTTGGATTTCTTCCATAATCGTATTAGTTGTATCTAATGTAGAATGCTCCTGGTCATAGTAGCCCACCATAACATTAGAACCTAAACGTACAGTACCCGAGGATGCAGGAATTTGCTCTAAGATGATACGGAAGAGTGTTGTTTTACCGACGCCGTTAGGACCAACTAAGGCAACTTTATCACCTTTTTTAATAGACATATTCATGTTGCTAAATAAAGGTGCATCTTCAAAAGTTTTGCTGACTTCTTTGAGGTCTAATACGTCATTACCGCTTGGAATACGTGGCGTAAGTACAAGTTGCATTGGTTTATTATCAATCATTGGAGCATCCATAACCTCAATTTTATCAAGAGCCTTTTCGCGGCTTCTTGCACGTTTAAGAGATTTTTCACGGTTAAATTGCTTAAGTTTAGCAATAACGGCTTGTTGCTGAGCGATTTCTCTTTGTTGCTTTTCAAAGTGTTTCATAGCAATTTCGTATTCTTTTTCACTTTTAATCACATAGTCGCTATAGTTACCATTATAAACAAAGGCCTGACCGAATTCTAAGTGAATTACTTTTGTAACAATCTTATCTAAGAAGTAACGGTCGTGGGAAATGATGATAACAGCACCTTTATAGCTGCGAAGGAAACCTTCTAACCATTCAATAGCTTCAATATCTAAGTGGTTAGTCGGTTCATCAAGGAGAAGAAGTGTAGGTTCTTGGAGTAAGAGCTTACCTAAAGCTACACGGTTCTTTTGACCACCAGATAAAATAGAAATAGGTTTTTCATAAACAGATTCATCAAAACCAAGACCTTTTAAGACACCTTTGACGAGGCTTTTATATTCATAGCCTTTTTTGTTTTCAAATTCTGTGCGGAGGGCATCATAGCTTCCCATTAAATCTAATGAAGAAGTTCTGGCGATTTCAGCTTCCATATCATGAAGCTTTGTTTCAAGGGCAATAACTTCATCAAATACATGAAGAAGTTCTTCATAAACGGTTCTTTCTGAATCCAGGTCCATATGTTGTTTTAAGTAGCCGATGGTACAATCCTTACTACAAGAAATGCTACCCCCATCACTTTCCATTTCCTTCGTAAGAATTTTAAGTAATGTGGTTTTACCCGCACCATTATTTCCTATTAAAGCTACCTTTTCATGATCTTCTATATGAAAACTAACATTTTTAAGTACAGTTTGATCAATAAATGTTTTTTGTATATTACTGCATGAGATAATCATTTTTAGCCTCCTTAGTAATTCTTTTTTAATTTTAGCAAAAAAAAGTGCAAAAAGAAAGGAAACATGCCAAGAATCTACATTGACAAAAAAAAAACCTAAATGTATACTGAAATCACTACGTATATGAGAAGTGAGGAGTTGAAAACGTGACAGAAGAAAGAAAAATTTCTATGGCTGTAGTAAGACGTTTACCACGTTATTATCGTTACTTAGGTGAACTACTACAAAAAGGTGTGACAAAAATCTCATCTAGGGAATTAAGCGAGAAAATGAATGTAACAGCCTCACAAATTCGTCAAGATCTTAACAATTTTGGAGGCTTCGGACAACAAGGATATGGTTACAATGTGGAATATCTCTACACAGAAATCGGCAAAATTTTAGGGCTTCATCAAAATTATAAAATGATTATCGTCGGAGTAGGTAATTTAGGACAAGCTATTGCTAACTCAACTTCATTTAGCAAACGTGGTTTTAAGACGATAGGTCTTTTTGATGTTAATCCAAGACTCATCGGAATGAGTATTAATGGTGTAGAGGTTATGGATATTGATAAGATGGAGGAATTCGTTAAAGAAAACGGAGTAGAAATTGCAATCTTAACAATGCCAAAAACACGCGTTAAAGAAACAGCAGAAAATTTAGCGAAGTGGGGAATTAAAGGGCTTTGGAATTTCTCACCAGTTGACTTATTCTTACCTGATACAGTACAAGTAGAGAACGTACACTTATCACAAAACTTAATGACCTTAGCATATAAAATAAATGAAGCAGAACATGGGCGTACGCCTAAAGAATTATAAGGTATGTTAAAAGAGCTATCACAGATTATTTCCGTGATAGCTTTTTTAAATTTCTATAGAGAAACAAATTAAAAACTTGAAATATGCATCGAGGTAAATAGGTTTCTCCTAATGATTTCACATGACTCAAGACTATGAATAATTAAAATTTATAAATGTGAAATCTATATAGAGAAACCAAAAACTTGAAATATGCATTTAGGTAAATAGATTTCTCTCAATGATTTCACATGACTACAAACTATGAATAACTAAATTTTATAAATGTGAAATCTATAATAAGGTATAAAGAAATTGAAAAAAGAGAATGCATAATTTATTCTTTCAAAATGCCGACATATTTATAAGTGACCAGCATTTATTGATGAAATTCATATTCTAATATTAAAAAACAAGATATAATATAGAGAAACTGGCTATAAAGTTAAAAAATATATAATAATAAAACTTTATAAATGTGATATCTATAATATAGAGCCTATAAGAGTAATAATTAAGGGGGCAAGGGATGTTCGGATTTGGAAAGAAAAATAGAAAAGTAGTTGTACAGGATGATATAGCAGATAATGTAAAGTTATCAGATAAGCAAGTAGAAATTAAAAAAAGCTATATTAATACGGTCTTAGAAAATAGGAAGTTACCTATTGTGCTATTAGATCCACTATGGTATACCGTTAAGGAACAAATAAAAAGTAAAGTGATTGATGAAAAAGAAAAGCTGTTACAAGAACTTCTTAAGGAACAGGCACGTTTAAATACGGATTATAAAGAGTATAATAAAGTGAAGCAAAATTTCCTAAAGCAAATTTTAGCTTTAAGTGGAGAAGTACAAGGTGAAGATGGGGATAAAAAAATAGAAGAACTCAATAAATTACATCAAAGTACTTTAGAAGTAAATAATCGTTTAGAGAATATTGAAACAAGACTTGAAGAGGTAGATGAGCAGGTTCAAGTAACTAATAAAGAGCTTATAGGGGAGATGGTAGCAGTAGGTTATGAATATATAGATATTCATCGTCAAAAAGAGATAAAGCTAGAGTCAGAGATTGAGGCACTTCGTGCTGAAATGCTTAAGAAAACTAATGAAAAGAAACAAAGTGAAAAATTTTTAAAGGATATCTACAATTATCTTCATAATATTGTAGGGCAACAGCAAATTGAAATTATCGATAAAACATTATGGGATACGAATAAAAAATGATATTAGGAATAGGAACAGACATTATTGAAATTAGTCGCATTGAAAAGGCTGTTAAAAAAACACCTTCTTTTTTAAGTAAGGTGTTTACACCAAATGAAATGAGCTATTTTGAAACGAAGAATTATCGCGCAGAAACGATAGCAGGTGTTTTTGCAGCAAAAGAAGCAGTAAGTAAGGCACTAGGTACAGGCTTTAGAAATTTTTCAGCCAGTGATATAGAAATTACACCAGATAGATTGGGAAAACCTAAAGTTTATTTGTTAAATAAAGCACAAAGATTAGGGCAAGAATTAGGTGTGACGGCTATGCAGGTAAGTATTTCACATTGCCAGACTTATGCAGTGGCCTATGCCCTAGCAGAAGGAGGAGAATAATATGAAATTAATGACGCCTACTCAAATGAGAAAAATAGATGAATTAGCAACGGCTAGGTATGGTATACCTAGCCTTTTGCTTATGGAACAAGCTTCATATCAAGTGTTTAAAGCCATAGAAGCATTAGATGAGAACCTGGAGGAGATTGTTATTGTTTGTGGTCCTGGTAATAATGGCGGGGATGGCCTTTCGCTTGCAAGGCAACTTGTAAGCTGGTCAAAGCGTAAGGTAATTATCTTAATGTTAGCATCTTCTGAGAAACTTTCAGCAGATGGCAAGACCTATTATGAAATTGCTAAAAATATGGACATTCCATTAGTTCATATTACAAATGAGAATATAGAAATAGCCAGAGGTTATTTAAATAATGCGGATCTTATTGTTGATGCAATTTTTGGCACAGGTTTAACGAGAAAGGTACAAGGGATATTTGCAGAAATTATAGCAACTATAAATGAAGTAGGAGCTATTAAAATTTGTGTCGATATCCCTTCTGGCATAGATGGGACAACAGGACAGGTACAAGGTATAGCAGTTAAGGCCAATCAAACAATTACGTTTGCAGCATTAAAGACAGGGCTTGTATTATATCCTGCAATTGACTATGTAGGGCATGTACAAGTTGTGCCAATTGGCATTCCACAGGAGCTTATAAATGAGACAGAAACTAAGCAATTTTCACTAGAAAAAGAAGAGATGAAAAGCATATTGCCTAAACGTTTCACTAGGAGTAATAAAGGGACTTATGGCAAAATAATTATAATAGGTGGGCAGAAGGGAATGTCAGGCGCACCGACTTTAGCAAGCGAGGCTGCACTCAAAATAGGTAGTGGTCTTGTAACAGCTGCAGTACCGGAAAGCATTCATGACATTATGGAGGTAAAGCTTACAGAAGTTATGACTGTTCCACTAAGAGATGAAGAAGGACATATTGCATTAGAAGGCGTTAAACAGATTAAAGAGCTAATTTCAAACTATACTAAGGTTGCTATAGGACCTGGTCTTGGCAGGAGTGAAGCAGCTAAAAAGGCAGTAAAAGAAGTACTTCTAAGTGACAAGCCGTGTGTCATAGACGCAGATGGCCTTTATTATGTAAGTGACATGTTAGAAATTCTTAAAAAGCGTATGGCACCTACAATTCTTACACCACATCCTGGAGAAATGGCTAGGCTCACAGGGGCAACAATTGAAGAAATTTTAGAACATCCTATAGAAAATGCTAGACAATTTGCACAAAAAAATAAGGTTATTTTGGTTCTCAAAATAGAAAGAACAGTAATTGCAGATGAGACTGGCAACATATATATAAGTAGAAGTGGTAATAATGGTATGGCAAAAGGAGGGAGTGGTGACGTTTTAACGGGACTTATTACAGGTTTATGGGCACAGAATATAATGCCAATTGAGGCAACTAAATTAGGTGTTTATATACAATCAAGAGCTGGAGATTTACTTGTGCAAAAGAAAAATGAATATAGTTTGCTTCCAAGTGATATATATAAAGAGGGCATAAATTTAGTTATCGAAGACTTAGTGTCTAAAAAACAGAAGTAATTTTTATATATTAAAGAAGATGAACGGTTAAGTTATAGGTGCTTCATTAAACAGATGAGGCTTCACCTAGGAGGTGAAAAAATGCGTGCTAGAGATATCATGAAAAAGAATGTTATTTTTGTATCAAAAGAAGAAAAGGTTAAGGATATCGTCAGCATATTGATGCAAAATCATGTAAGTGGCGTGCCAGTGGTAGATAATAATAAACAATTAGTAGGCATTGTAACTGAAAAAGACTTAATTACAAAAGAAAAGGGATTAAATATTTCATCATATCTAGAGTTTGTTGCGAGTATATTATTTATAGATGGGGAAATACCATACAAACAAAAGTACAGACATTTGAATTACCTTACTGCAAGTGATATAATGTCATCACCAGTATATGCAGTCCATTTAGATGCAACAATCGGTGAAATCGCATCCATTATGATGAATAGGCGAATTAATCGTATACCTGTTATTAATGAGAGAAATCAATTAGTAGGTATTATAGGCAGAAGCGACTTACTTCCAACACTTATAAAATAGTAGGGGGAAGCAAAGTGAGAGCACGAAGGATTGTTTTGTTTATATTTTTGTTACTTATTTCGGTTGTTTTTTATGGATGTCAAAAGGAAAGTAGCAATGCATCAGTGGATGCAGAAAGTCTCATAAAGAATATGAAGACATATGAAGTAGATGCTACCATAACGTTTTTGAAAGACACGCAACCTAATGTAATAAAGATGAAGCAAAGAGCTGAGGTAGGCGGTGCGTATACTATGACCATTGAAAGCCCAGAGCATCTTAAGGGCTACCAAGTAAGTTATGAAAATAATGAAGTGATAGAATACAATCCAATTACAAAAACAAGTTTCAAAGGTAAAGTATTAACTGCAAGAAATGAAGTGCTTCTTGGAAGTTTTATTGCCCACTATCTAGAGGGTAGCGCAGCTAAAAAGGAAGAAACAACATTAAATGGTAAGAAGACAACATGTTTTGAGACAATGATTCCAGGAGACTACAAGTATATGGCTAATGAAAAGCTGTGGTTTGATGAGACTACTAAGACACCTATTAAAATGGAGATTACAGGTGTTGATGGTAGTACATCTATACTTATTGAATTTGAAAATTTTAAACATAACTAAGGAAAAAGTGGAAGTAAACCAAGGAGGAGAATATGGAATCTCTTAGACCACGTGTCGTTGCAGAAGTAAGTATCTCTGCAATTAAACATAATTATAAAGAAATTAGAAAGCATATACCTAAGTATACAGAAATGATGGCAATTATCAAAGCGGACGCTTATGGTCATGGTGCCTTAAAAATCGCAAGTATTTTGCAACAAGAGGGCGTTAACCGCTTTGCTGTTGCTATTGCCAAAGAAGGTGAAGAGCTTAGAAAGAATGGCATTACATCACCTATACTTGTACTGGGTTATACACCAAGAGCTGACATTAAAACTCTAATCCAAAATGATTTAACACAAACTGTTTTTTCATATGAAATGGCAAAGTATATATCAGATGAGGCAGTGAAACTTAATAAAACAGTTAATATTCATATAAAAGTGGATACTGGAATGGGACGTATTGGATTTTTATCTTGCCCACAAAGTATTGAAGAGGTACTAAAAATTTCAAAACTGCCTCATATTAATATGGAAGGAATTTTTACGCACTTCTCTACAGCAGATGAAGAAGATGTAAGTTATACCAAAGAACAGTGGAGTATATTTGAAGGTTTTTTGAAAGAACTACACGAAGTAGGTATAGACTTACCTATAATACATGCAGCTAATAGTGCAGCAATTATGTGCCATGGATATGCAGATCTCAATGTAGTAAGACCAGGGATTATACTTTATGGTTACTATCCGTCTACATATCTAAAAGGTAAGATATTAAATCTTCAACCAGCTATGACACTCAAGACGCAGGTGGTACATGTAAAAGAACTCCCAGAAGGTAATTATGTAGGTTATGGTAGAAAATATTATACCCATCAAAAAACTAAGATTGCAACAATACCAATTGGCTATGCAGATGGTTACTCAAGGAGATTAAGTAATAAAGGAAGAGTGCTTATTAGAGGCCAGTATGCTCCAATTGTAGGTAACATTTGTATGGATCAATTTATGGTAGATGTAACCCATATTAAAGATGTAAGCGTAGAAGATGAGGTGGTTGTTTTCGGTGCTCAAGGAGAAAACAATATTCCTATAGAAGAGATAGCTGAAATCTTGGGTACAATTAATTATGAAGTCATGTGTATGATAGGGAAGCGAGTTCCACGTATTTATGTATAAATAAAAAATTTAATAACATCGTATAAAATGATAAGAAAATGGCAAAAATGAAAATAGCTAGTTAGGAGTAAATCACGATGTTAGTGGGGAGTGATTTGCAAGTGGCGAAGTCAAGAAGTGATTGTAGCAAAAATGATTATAAGGTGGGTCATACCCACCCCATGCATACTGGTAAAAATAAAGAGAAAGTCCCCGATAACGAGTGTGCATTTAATACGATGAAAAAAGGCTATAAAGAAATGGCGGCTATTAACTTGGCCCTCTCAAATTATTGTTTTCAAGCAGAGAGTGAGGTCCAGTCTTATTACGATCGCGTAGCGGAGTGTGAGGAAAAGTGCAAGTAAAACGTGGAGATATTTTTTATGCAGATTTAAGCCCTGTTATAGGGTCAGAGCAAGGTGGCATCAGACCTGTACTTGTGGTACAAAATGATGTGGGTAATAAATTTAGTCCTACTGTAATTTGTGCAGCAATCACTTCAAAGATAAATAAAGCCAAGCTTCCTACACATGTAGAAATTGATGCAGCAGAATATGAGTTGGTTAAAAATTCTGTTATACTCCTAGAGCAAATTAGGACGATCGATAAAAAGAGACTGAAAGAAAAAATTTGTCATTTAGATGATGAGCTTATGGCTCAGGTAGATAAGGGGATTAAGGTTAGTTTTGCACTAAATACATAGTAATGTATAGGAGACTTTGAAATAAGTCTCTTTTTTTTATAGGACTAAGAAAGGTCAGTACTTAGTGTTAAGAAAACTTTTTATTATAATACAGGGGTGTATTAATCTTAGTATTTTTGTTTAAAATATCAAATAAGTGTGATAAAATGAAAATCAAAGATTATGATGAGCATATAGTCTTGAATGTTATCTTAATAGTAAATTTATTTTTGCTCAGTATAATGACTATAGACTAATCATTATTAGAGTGATTTGTCGCAGTGATAATTCTGAAGATATGTTACTATAAGTAATTATTACAGAGAGTACTAGTTACAAGCAACACGTGCATATATTAATTAGAGGATTTGAAGTGGCTAGAATAAAGGTAGTATATTAAAAATAGAGTAAAAATATTGGGAGGTAATAAAGATGGCAGATATTTTTAGCAAATTAGGAGATAGTATTAAGACAACTATTAAAGAAGCAGTTGATCAAACTCAGAAATCAGTAGATCAAGCAAGTATTAGAACTGATTTAATTGCTAAGAAAAATGAACTTAAAAAGTTATATCAAACACTAGGCGAAAGTCACTATAAAGCCTATACAACAGGCGAAAGTGATGAAACGCAAGGTGCTATTTATGAAAAAATTACAGAACTTGTAAAAGATATAGAAGAAGCAGAAAAGAAATTAGAGGATATCGTAAATACTCAGAAAACAAGCTTTAACAGTTTTAAAGAAGATGTGAAATCCACATGGGGTGAAATGCAGACAAAAGCAGCGGAGGAAACAAAGCAAGCTGATAATGTTAAGGTTATGAAAGTTTGCCCAGTTTGTAATACTGGAAATAATATTCATGCTGCATATTGTATTCACTGTGGCAATAAATTTGAATAATATTTCACAGGACTTGAAGAAGAGGCCTCTAGGATAGGAGATGAGCATATATGGAAATTAAATTTACACCACAGGCACAGATTGCTATTGAATATGCAGAGCAGGTCATGACAGAGTTTAGACATGGATATTTAGGAACAGAGCATTTATTAGTAGGATTAATTCATTCACCTAATTCAGTTTCTAAAAAAGCTCTTGAAAGCTGTGGCATTGTAGAAGAAGATATTTTAAATAAGATTAAAGAAGTAATAGGAGTGGGCGTAGTTAATCTCGCCCTTCCTAAAGATTTTACACCTAGAGTAAAGAGAATTTTTGAGATGAGTGCCCAGTTTACAAAAGAGTTAGGAACAGATGGCATTGGGACAGAATACTTACTTATTAGTATGTTAAGAGAAAAGAACTGTGTTGCAGTAAGATTATTAGAAGCGTTAGGCGTAAATACTAATAAATTACTAAGCTCTTTAATGGAAGTGCTAACAGGTGGCAGTCAAAAAACAGAAGCTAATTTTAGTAGTGTAAAAGATGGTAATAAAAAGGTGAAGTCTACTACACCTACACTTGATAAATATAGTAGGGATTTAACTGGACTTGCAAGAGATGAGAAGTTTGATCCTATTATTGGTAGAGAAGCAGAAATTGAACGTGTAATTCAAATTCTTTCAAGAAGAACAAAAAACAATCCTTGCCTTGTAGGAGAACCAGGAGTTGGTAAAACAGCAGTTGTAGAAGGACTAGCTCAAAAGATTGTTAGTGGTAATATTCCAGATTTATTAAAGGATAAGCGTGTTGTATCACTAGATTTATCTACAATGATTTCTGGTACAAAGTATCGTGGTGAATTTGAGGAACGAATCAATAAGGTACTTGAAGAGGTAAGAGCAGTAGGAGATGTTATACTTTTCATTGATGAACTTCATACGATTATAGGTGCAGGTGCAGCAGAAGGTGCTATGGATGCTTCTAATATTTTAAAGCCATCTTTAGCAAGAGGAGAAATACAGCTTGTAGGTGCAACTACATTAGATGAATATCGCAAACATATTGAAAAGGATGCAGCACTCGAAAGACGTTTCCAACCTGTACAAGTAGAAGAACCTACACAGGAAGAAACCTTAGAAATTTTAAAAGGTATAAAAGATAAATATGAAGTACATCATCAAGTTCAAATTACTGAAGATGCACTTAAGGCAGCTGTAAAACTTTCAAGTAGATATATAGCGGACCGTTATTTACCAGATAAAGCAATTGACCTTATTGATGAAGCTGCTTCTAAAGTAAGACTTCGTTCATATACTTCACCAGCGAATGTAAAAGAACTTGAAGAAAAGCTTGCTAAACTTGGTAAGGCTAAAGAAGAAGCTATTATTAGTGAAGAATATGAGAAAGCTGCCCAAATAAAAGCACAAGAAAATGAAATAAAAGAACAAATTGCAAGTGCTAAAGTAGAATGGGATACAAAGCATACAAAAAATAATCAAATTGTAACTGAAGAAGATGTAGCAGATATTGTAAGTAGTTGGACACATATTCCTGTTAGACGTTTAGCAGAAGAAGAATCAGAACGTCTTCGTAATATGGAAAATATCTTACATGAACGTGTTATTGGGCAAGAGGAAGCTATCAAAGCTGTATCAAAAGCAGTAAGAAGAGGACGTGTAGGACTTAAAGATCCAAATAGACCAATCGGCTCATTTATTTTCTTAGGACCAACAGGTGTAGGTAAGACAGAGCTTACTAAAGCACTAGCTGAAGCAATGTTTGGTGATGAAAATGCTATGATTCGTGTAGATATGTCTGAATATATGGAGAAACATACCGTATCTAAAATGATAGGTTCACCTCCAGGTTATGTAGGTTATGATGAAGGTGGACAACTTACAGAAAAAGTAAGAAGAAAGCCTTATAGTGTTATTTTGTTTGATGAAATTGAAAAAGCGCATGGTGATGTATTTAATATTCTTCTTCAAATATTAGATGATGGTCATATTACAGATTCTAAAGGGCGTCGTATTGATTTCAAAAATACAATTATTATTATGACATCTAATATTGGGGCAAGGAATATCATTGAACCAAAACGCGTTGGTTTCGTTTCGGCAGAAGATGCTCAAAAGTCCTATGAAGATATGAAGAAAAATGTTATGGAAGAGGTTAAACGTACATTTAAGCCAGAATTCTTAAATCGTATTGATGAAACAATTGTATTCCATCCACTTACAACGGAAAATATTAGGGCAATTGCAGGTATTATGATTAATAAGCTTATTGCACGTATTAGTAAAAATGTAGGTATTGAGATTGAACTTAGTAAAGAAGCTGTAGATTTCCTAGCTGAAAAAGGCTATGATAAGGCATATGGTGCAAGACCACTTAGAAGAACAATTCAAACTTATATTGAAGATCAATTATCAGATGAAATTTTAGGTGGTAATTTACGTGAAGGCGATAAAGTAGTGGTAAACCTTGAAAATGAATTATGTGTATTTAACAAACAAATTTAAAATAATATCGCAAACGTATACTTTTTTTAGTGAATCATGTATAATATAGTAAATCATTACATTATAAAGAGAGAAAACATTGGAGGATTTAGCAATGGCTGTTGTAAATGAAATTATTAGGTTAGAAGAGAATGGGGCACTTAGTTTTGGAAACTATGAACTTAAAGAAAAAACTAAAGTATTAGATTTCGAAGTAGAAGGTAGATTATATAAAGCAAAGACATTCTACGAAGTAACTAAACTTAAAAGAGATGGAGCCCTCGTATATGAATCATTACCAGGCACAACTGTTCATGATTTTAAAGTAACTGATCAAGAAGTAAGCTTTAGTGTAGAAGGTAATGAAAGTTCACAAATCACATTAGAGCTAGAAGCTAATACAGAATATAAGCTTCTGATTGATGATATGACAGTTGGAAATGTTAAATCTAATTTATCAGGAAAAGTAAGTTTCTCAGTTGATTGTGGCAGAGAATCACAAGCAGTAGTATTAAAGAAAGTAAATAAACAATAAATCAAAAGCTACCTAGGAGATTTCTAGGTAGCTTTTGTAATATAGTACAGTTAGAAATGATGTTAGTGTATGAAAAATAAAATGCTTGGTATATACTAAAAAAGACCTTAAATAATATAAGAACCTTCTGTAGACCTATAGATTTCGTATCTGTAAGTTTTAGTTAGTCTTTATAAAATAAATAGTCAGTAAGAAAGGATATGAGATGGCAAAAGCAAAACAAATATATATATGTACAAGTTGTGGACAAGTTTATTCTAAGTGGCAAGGTAGATGTGATGGTTGTAAAGAGTGGAATACAATTATTGAGCAGGAACCAGAACCAGTAAGAAAAGCAGGCGGAAATAGAGTGGTAAAAGGTAATATTGCTACAAGGCGATTAATTGATGTATCAGGAAGTACATCTGAACGTATTATCACAGATATTAGTGAATTTAATCGTGTAATGGGGGGAGGAATTGTAAAAGATTCTATGACCATTATTACGGCAAGGCCTGGTGCTGGTAAATCTACATTATTATTACAAGTAGCTCAAGATGTAGCGGATAAAGGTCTTAATGTCCTATATGCATCAGGAGAAGAAAGTGAAGGACAAATTAAAAATCGTGCGGAGCGTATACTTGATAAGGTTAATCCTAATATATGGATCCATTCAGATGTAAGTATGAATAATGTATTAGCTGTTATCGAAGAAGTTGATGCGGATTTGATTATTGTTGATAGTATTCAGACCTTTATTATGGAAGAGTACAGTTCAAGGCCTGGTAGCCCTGTACAAACGATGGAATGTGCCAATGCACTTCTTCAAGTTGCTAAAGGTGGCAAAAAACCACGAGCCGTTATAGTTGTAGGGCAAATGACGAAAGATGATGAGATTGCAGGTGTAAGAGCATTAGAACATTTGGTAGATGCAGTACTAATTATAGAAGGAGAAAGTGGAGAAGAGTTAAGAGGTATTATAGCATCTAAAAATCGTTTTGGTTCTACGGGAGAAGCAGCCTTTTTTGCCATGACAGAAAAAGGCATGGAGCCTATTGAAAATCCTTCTGAATATTTTATGACACAAAGGGAAGAGGATGACAAGGTATCAGGTTGCGCGTTGACAGTAGTAAGAGAGGGGACGCGACCTATTATTGTAGAAGTGGAAAGTTTAGTAAGTACTTCTTTTACGCCATATCCATCACGCATCAGTGAAAATATTAAGCGAGAGCAGTTAAATACGCTTATTTCTATTTTAGAGCAGCGTGGAAAAATACAGCTTTATGATAAAAATGTAGTTGTAAAAACAACTGGAGGACTTAAGCTAAAAGAACAAGCAGCTAATTTAGCAATTATTATGAGTGTAGTTTCTTCTGAAAAAGGAAAGAGTATTCCAAGCAGTACATTGTTCATTGCAGACATTGGTTTGACGGGAGAATTAAAACGAGTGCCAACTTTAGAAGCTAGACTTCGTGAAGCGGATCGCATGGGATATAAAAAAGCTTATGTGGCAAGAAAGTCTCTTCAGCGTGATTTAAAATTAAAAAACCTTCAAGTGATAGAAAAAAATACACTCAGTGAGGTGATTTGGAGTGTGTTTGAGGAAGACAAAAATATTCCTTTTTAAAAAACAATTCAAACAAAAGGCGACTAATACCTTAGGTATTAGTCGCCTTTTGCTTGAAACATTATTTTATTATTCTTCGATTGAGATAGCATCTACAGGGCAGCAATCTCTTGCTTCTGTTACATCGTCTACAAGAGTAGCATCAATTTCAGTAGCAATAGCTTCTGATACGCCTTCATCATTCATGCTAAATACACTATCACACATTGAAACGCAAAGTGCACAACCGATACATGTATCTTGATCTACAATAGCTTTCATTTTATAAGTCTCCTATACTGTTGTTATTCTAAAAAGATAATTCTTTCAAAATGTATTCCGTACGCGGACTAAAATCCGACAGGAATAAACAACCAAGTGAAAATGAAATTTCCAAGGTCTAACAATAATATAGCATATATTTCTATTAAAAGAAAGTAATTATTTATAGTTGAATATTCTGAATAATGACGTGATAAAAGTGAAAATACAAGAAATATGAAGGATTTAATGCTTTGGCTTGCGAATGTCAGTATAGGTTAGATAATTATATGAATAAATTTTAGCGAGTTGAAGTGGTAAAATTTAAGTGATATCAAGGGTTTGGTGGTATTTTGGTTTAATGTGATAAAAGTTAACATAATTTTTTTTGGTATAAATGTTGCAAAAGCTGGGTGATGTTGTTATAATGAAAAACAGTTAAAGCGGAGTTAACATAATTTATACAAGGCAATACAGTATTATATATACGCGTTTAATGTATACATATGTTCACATCTTAATCATATAGGAGGAGAATTATGCGAAAACAAGATAAAAGTAAACAATCTTTAATCGAAAAAATCGGTAAAAAGATTCCAGATCCTGTTATTATCTTTATGGGATTATATGCAATTACAATGATTATCACATTATTCTTAGGTGGTAAAGAGTTCAGCACATTAGGAGCTGACGGTAGCACAATTAGTTACCAAATCAAAAATATGTTTGATGCAGAGAATATCAGATGGATTTTCGATAATGCACTTACAACAAACTGGTTACAATACGGCGGAGGAGTTCTTGGAACAATTCTTGTTGTAATGTTAGGGGTAGGCCTTGCAGAAGAATCAGGTCTTCTTTCAACACTTATTAAAAAAGTAGGACTTAAAGTATCAGATAAATACTTACCATATGTACTTGTATTCTTAGGAATCATGAGTAGTGTGGCAACAGATGCAGGATATGTTATTCTTATTCCACTTGCAGGTCTTTTATATGCAGGTCTTAAGAAAAATCCATTAATCGGTATGGCAGCAGCCTTTGCTGGGGTGTCAGCTGGATTCAGTGCAAACTTAATTCCAGGAACACCAGTAGACGTTATTCTTGGTACAAATGCTAAAGCGTTTGCAGAAGCACAAGGTGTACCATTTACAAATGCGGCAGGTGTTGCACTTAATGCACCAACAATGCACTATATCTTCGTATTAGTTTCAACTGTTATTTTAACAGTTGTAGGTGGATTTATTACAAGTAAAGTAATTAAACCAAGACTTGAGAAACAAGATTACACAATCCCAGCAGATATGAATCTTGATGACTTTACAGTTAAACCAGAAGAAAACAAAGCACTTAAATGGGCTGGGCTTGGTCTTTTAGTAGGTATTGCAATTGTAGCTTTACTTGGATTTGGACCACTTGCTTCATATGTAACTGAAGAAGGTAAAGAAGTAACTCCATTCCTTGATAACATTATCTTAATTATTACATTCTTATTCTTCATGCCAGGTTTATTCTACGGTGTAAAAGTAGGGATGTTCAAGAAATTAGATGATGTAGTTAAAGCAATGTCTAAGTCAATGAGTTCAATGGGTGCTGTAATCGTACTTACATTCTTCTCTTATAACTTCTTAGCACTTCTTAGCCAATCACAACTTGGAACATACATTACTTACTTAGGTGCAACAGGTCTTCAAAAAATGGGACTTTCAGATTTCCCAATTTTACTTATCATTGGATTCATCATTGTAACAGCGATTATTAACTTATTCGTTGGTGGTATGACATCTAAATGGATGTTACTTGGACCAATTTTCGTACCAATGTTATATCAAGTAAATAGTAACATGACACCAGATATCGTAGCAGCTGCATATAGAGTAGCTGACTCATCAACTAATATTATTACACCACTTATGTCATATGCAGGTTTAATATTAGTATTCATGAGAAAATACAAACCAGAATATTCAGTAGGTGACTTAATTAGCTTAATGTTCCCTTACTCAATTTCATTCTTAATAATCTGGTCAACAGTATTAATTGGATTCTTTACATTTGGACTTCCATTAGGATTCTAATTTATAAATATAGAGTAAAAAGCAGGCGAACCTTAGGGGATGCCTGCTTTTTGCTTTGTTTTGAAAGTTCGCTACTTATTATATAGAAGACTTATATAGAAGACGGCGGATAAATATCTTGAACAGATAATAAAAAATAACCACATAGAAAACGAAGAAGCGAGAAGAACTTCGTTTTCTATGTGGTTATTTGACCTCTTTGGTAGATTTCATGATTTACAAAGCCGTTTCTTAAATCTTCCCAGAATTGTTCTTTAAAAACAGGCGGGTAAATAGGAATCCCAGAGTTTTTTAAGTCTTCTTCTGAAATAAAGCGACATTCTTGAATAAATTGTTCTTCAATTTCAGGATCTATTCCAGCTTTTAAATTTTCTATATCATCAATTGTAGTAAGGAAGAAGAGTCCTAGATGATGTGTATTAATAGAATAATCTACGTATTCACTTACATAAAGTAGTTTCATAGGACGGCAATGAACATTGCATTCTTCTTCGACTTCCCGAACAATGGTGTCAATAACGCTTTCTTCTCCTTCCATACCGCCGCCAGGTAATGTCCACCATTCAAAACCAGTTGTAGGATTTTTTTGCCTTAAGACAAGTAATTCCTTATTTTCATTAATAATAATAGCAGCAGCTCTTGGTCGTAAATTCATAAATGCCTCCTAAGTAATTTGCGAGTGATTTAGCATCACTAGGTTTATCTGTAGACTATTTCACTATATACAGCAATGATTTAAATAAAATAACTAATGTTTTTTTAACAACTTATAGAGAAACCAACTGAAATATACATATAGATAAATAGGTTTCTCCTAATGATTTCACATGACTAGAAATCATGAATAACTAAGATTTATAAATGTGAAATCTATAGATTTATTATATCATAATAGCTGATAATATATAGTAGTGTAATAATCCTAAAACAAAGTATCATATAATTATAAAATTAAGAAATACTAAGTATATATTGGTTTTTGGCGGTATTTTCGTTATACTATAATTAATTATCTAAGTGAATATTTTCCTAAGAGTGCTGTACGATATTGTTCATCTTCTAGAACTTTAGAAAGCGGAATGTTAAAGGTATTAGCAATAGCACCTAAATAAAAAAGTACACGCCCCATTTCTTTAGAGATAAGTTCTTCACAGGCAGGACATAAGGTACCATTTACATGTGTACTAAGAAGTGTACGAACTTCATCTAAAGAAACTTCTTCTGTAATAGGATAAGGTTGTTTTGAAGCATTAATTGTAATGCAACCACAAGTGGTTGAAGCCTTAGAAATGGCACGGCAAAGATGTGTACAAGCATCTTGAAGTTTAGTTGTTTGATCGAGAATACTCTTGTTGCGAATAAGGACAGTATCTATAAAGTCTTGAAAGTCTTTAAGTTCACTGCTATTAGTAGCCATTGTAATCTCCTTTCTAATAATAAAGCTACCTTATTAATATAGGATGCTTTTTAGGGTTTTATTTATTATAACATACTAAAAGATTCTGATAAATACAAAAAGGAAAATATTAGTGTAAATATAAAAGTATGATATAAATTGGTCTTTCCTATTTGATAACACATATGTTAACTTAGATATGTACAAATATGATGAAATTTGATATAATAAACAATGTTTGTTCTAAGAATTAAACATGGATAAAAAAATGAAGGGGTACTAAAATGAAACTACACTTTGATTACAAAGGCACCAAAATAACCTATGAGCTAACCTATAAAAAAACTAGAGCAATCTCCATTAATATTGATGCTGATGGAAAAGTTAGTGTAATCGCTCCAATAGGAACATCAGTATTTGCGGTTATGGATAAGATTAAAGGCAATGCACCTTGGATTCTTAGTAAGCTCGCAAATAATGCAGTAGAGATTAGAGAAACCAAAGAACCTGAATTATTAGAGCAATATACTTATTTAGGCAAAAACTATGGTCTAGAGATTGTAAAAGTAGATGAAGCACCTATTAAAGTAAAAATGGTAAGAGGCAAATTTGTTATAGAAACAAATACAGAAAATAAAGCTGAGATTCGAAATGCAATTATTTTATGGTATAAAGATAAAGTTGAAGCCAAAATTAAAGAAAGATTAAAAGTATATAAAGAATCATTTGAGATTATTCCAACAGAGATTGAAGTGGCAGATGACAATAAAGTTTTCTTCCGTGCAAATGATAAAGTTATTTTTGCTAATGTAAGATTAGGGATGGTAACAGTAGATGTTATGGATTATGTTATTGTAAGTAGCTTATGCCACATTAATACAGAAGATAAAGAAGCAGCTTTAGCTAAGTTAAAAGAACTTCTTCCAAACTATGAAAAAAGTGCACAATGGATTGAAGAAAATAAAAATCAATTAAGCTTATAAAATGTGTTGACAAATAGTAATACAATCTAGTATAATTCTTTGAGTCAGCACATTAACTGGGCTGCAAATGAAAGAAAATTAAAACTTGACAAGTAACAAGTAAGTTGATATACTAGTCGAGTATCGTACTTTGAAAACTGAACACAATTAATGATAGATTTTAGTAAACTATAGCAATATAGTTTGCGCCTAACGATAAATGTA
>NZ_CEVXFV010000060.1:0-24013 GCF_982396655.1 Cellulosilyticum sp.
CTCACTTAATTTGTGAGTTTATTTTGGGAAAATTCATTTGTCAACAATCTGATAAGAGTTATTACGATAACTCTTATTTCTCAGCATATCTTTTAATTCCTTTTAGCCTTTATCAATACGAGTATTTATTTATCTTTAGTAATAAATACTGAGAGAGGTGGATAATTAGGTCTATTATATAACTCACTGACTATAACTGTATATTTTTTTGTATCCAATGTCTTTAAGTATGCCATCAACGCATTTTTTTCTTCAAATCCGGTATCCCCGCCATGATAAATACAAAGACTCATCACACCTTTTTTCTTTAAAAGTTCAAGGCCACATGTAATAGCTGCAATACTACTTTCAGCATGGGTACAAATAGTATGATCACCACCTGGTAAGTAGCCAAAATTAAACATAATGCCATCTACGCTTTCAGCTGCTTTATAGCGATTCATATTTACATGACTTTCTAAGCGTACTTCTGCCTTAAAACCACGTTCTTCTAAAAGGTCTCTTGTGCTTTTAACTGCATCTTCTTGAATATCAAAAGCAAGTACCTGACCACTATCTCCTACAAGTTCACATAAAAAGGCTGTATCAAACCCTCTTCCAGCTGTCGCATCAATGCAACATGCACCTTCCTTAATATATTGTGTCATCAAATGATGTGCTAATGTAATTGTATTTAATCGCTCTAATGCTATCATATTGTTTCCTTTCTTATCACAAAATAAGCTCCAATCCAGTGCATGCGTCACCATCTTGGAGCTTATTTTTGACGCTTCTTATTCATAGTACTCTCAAACTATATCATAAGAAAGGTCACTTTTAAACTTATTCTGTAATTTCATTTAAAAAAGTTGCTGGTACAATGAAACCGCGAAGGCCTAAATTTGATTTATAAATTTCTTTTGCCACTAGGTCTGCCACTACATTTGAACCATAATGATTTAAATGCGTATTATCAACCTTATTTTCTTTCTTTTCGTTATAAACTGCATGAAGATAAACTGTACGCTCTGTACCTAATTTATTATATAGTGCTTCTGTTTGTGCATTAAGATCAAGTAGTGTTATATCTAACTTTTGAGCCAATTGACGCATCACCTCATCATAGCTTATTACCTTTTCAGCTTCTACTGCTGAATAGTGACTAGAAACTATTTTTTCATCCTCAAAGTTTCTCCTTACAATTGGTGTAAGAAGCACTGGTGTTGCACCTTTTTCTTGAGCTAATTTAATATAATAATTATATAAGTAATATTGATAGCTACCTTCTGTTTTTTCATCTCCAACTGGTGATGTATGACGATAAAGTTTACTTGTATCTGTAGCTGTTAAATCATCTATTTTTTCATCATTATGACCAAATTGAATAAATAAGTAATCCCCTGCTTTTAAGCTATTTTTTAGTATTGTATAATTTTCTTCATAAGTGAAACTTCTTGAACTTCTACCTGAAAGCGCTAAGTTTACAACTTTTACATCATTATGATTAAAGTAATGATCAAGACTTTCTCCCCAACCAGAACGTTCAATCATATAATTTGCCGAATCATCTCCATACTCACAAGCTGTAGAATCTCCTACAATATAAATATTTGTGCTACGTGCTATTGTTTCTTTTAGCTCCTCTTTAAGTGCTAAATCAGAAACTTTGATTTCTTCTGCAATAAGCCCGGCTACCATTTTTGAACCAATATCATTTAAATGCGTATTATCAACTTTATTTTCTTTTTTACTATTGTATAATGCGTGTAAACTAATCGTAACCTCTTCTCCAAGTTTATTGTATAATGCTTCAGTTTTAGCATTTAAATCAATTAGTGCCACATTTAATTTCTTAGCAAGTGTACGCATACTCTCATCATAACTTATTGTTTTTTCATTTTCTAATGCTGAATAATGTGTATCTTTCACTTTACCATTTTCAAATTCTCTTCTTACAATTGGTGTTACAAGTACAGGAATTGCTCCTTTATCTTGTGCCATTTTTATATAATATGTATATAAATAATATTGATAACTCTCTTTGACTGATTCATCTCCAAGAGGCGAGCTATGACGATAGCGTTTACTTGTATCTTCTAATGATAAATCATCTGCCTTAGCATCATTATGACCAAATTGAATAAACAAGTAATCCCCTGCTTTAATGTCTTTTAAAAGTGTTTCATATTTTGCTTCATATGTAAAACTTCTTGCACTTCTTCCTGAAATAGCCAAATTAACAAATTTTACATTATCATTAAAATAGCTACCAATATTTTCACCCCAACCAGCACGCTCTACATCATAATTATTTGAGTCATCACCATATTCACATACAGTTGAATCTCCAACTAAGTATACTGTTACAGCTTTTGTTTTACTTACATCTTGTGCAAACAATGTGCCTACACACAAGGTTAAAACCATCATAATAGCCACAAGCTTAGTAAGTAGTCTTTTTTTAGTCATATCTATTTCCTCCTATGTATTATAAAACCCATAATACTTTCTTATACCTAGTATACGTTGTAGATTTTCAAATTAATTTTATTATTTTAGGTATAAATATAAAAATAAGTATTATTCATAAAATTAATTATAATATTTTAAACAAAAAAGTCAACATTTTTGTCGTTTTTATAGTTATTTTGTGTTGAACTTATGAATATCCTTATCTATATTA
Source organism: Cellulosilyticum sp. (assembly GCF_982396655.1). NCBI lineage: Bacteria > Bacillati > Bacillota > Clostridia > Lachnospirales > Cellulosilyticaceae > Cellulosilyticum > Cellulosilyticum sp. The sequence continues at coordinate 2,663 of NZ_CEVXFV010000060.1, forward strand.
TGATATTTTAGTGTTAACCCAATCATTCTATATGTATTTTGCATACTCCTCCTAAAATTCATCAAAACTAATACTTGACATACCCCCATATTTGCAAGGATAATTAGAGGTTGTATATGCTATTTATTACTCAGCAATTTATATAAAAGATAAGGATGATAAAAATGTCACAAGAAACATCAATGTATCAAGATGAAGTGCAAAAAAGAAGAACTTTTGCCATTATTTCTCACCCTGATGCAGGGAAAACTACACTTACAGAAAAGTTCCTTTTATATGGAGGAGCAATTCGTTCAGCTGGTTCTGTTAAATCTAGAAGAACACAAAAACATGCTGTATCTGACTGGATGGAAATCGAAAAACAAAGAGGAATCTCTGTTACTTCCAGTGTACTTCAATTCAACTACGATGGCTTCTGTATCAATATTCTAGATACACCAGGTCACCAAGACTTCAGTGAGGACACTTACCGCACGCTCGTTGCTGCAGATAGTGCCGTAATGGTTATTGATGCTGCTAAAGGGGTCGAAGCACAAACTAAAAAGCTTTTCAAAGTTTGTAAAATGCGTGGTATTCCTATTTTCACATTCATTAATAAAATGGACTCTCATGGTAAAGATCCTTTCGAACTTATGGAAGACATTGAAAATGTCCTTGGCATTCGTTCTTATCCTATGGACTGGCCTATCGGTAGCGGAAAGGACTTTAAAGGGGTTTATAACCGTCGTAAAAAACAAATCGAACTCTTTGATGATGGTAATCATGGGCAATCTATTGCACAGGCTATTACAGGGGAAGTAGATGATCCTAAGTTTACAGAACTTTTAGGTTCTGCTCTTCATGACAAACTTCTTGAGGATATTGAGCTTTTAGATATGGCTGGTGATGACTTCAACTTAGAGCAAATCTTAAAAGGAGAACTTACACCCGTATTCTTTGGTAGTGCACTTACAAACTTCGGTGTTGAGCCATTCCTTGAGGCCTTCCTCGATATTACAATGCCACCTCAACCTCGCCCAAGTAATCTTGGTGAGATTCCAACAAATGCACCTTATTTCTCTGGATTTATCTTTAAAATCCAAGCAAATATGAATCCAGCGCACCGTGACCGTATTGCGTTCCTACGTATTTGTTCTGGTAAATTCGAAAAAGGTATGATGGTTAACCACGTGCAAAAAGGCAAAAAGGTAAAGCTTGCACAACCTCAACAATTCTTAGCCCAAGACCGCGCAACTGTGGATGAGGCTTATCCTGGTGATATCATTGGTATTCACGATCCTGGTATCTTCAATATTGGTGATACTTTATGTAGTGATAATATCAAGTTGCAATTTGAAGGTATTCCACAATTCGCGCCAGAACACTTTATGCGCGTTTCTACAACAAATGCCTTAAAACGTAAACAATTCCTAAAAGGTATCTTACAACTTGCAGAAGAAGGTTCTATTCAAGTCTTTAAGCCTCACCTTACAGGAACCGAAGAAGTTATTGTAGGAGTTGTAGGGGTACTTCAATTTGAAGTATTAGAATACCGCCTTAAAAATGAATACGGTGTTGATATTAAAATGCAGCGCCTACCATATCGCTTCATTCGTTGGATTGAAGCTGAAAACTTTGACTTTGATCACTTTAAAGGGTCTATGGATTCTACACTTGTTGAAACAGAAGATGGCGATCCAGTTATGCTTTGTGAATTTGAATGGTCAATTCGTCAAATTGCGGAACGTAATCCAGATGTTACATTCCGCGAAACACACCTTAAAACCAACTAAGGTTTAGGCCAACAAAATACCATTTAAAAGCTAGAAATATTCGTTTAAAATATATAAAAGGCGTCTTACTAAAAGTAAGACGCCTTTTATATATTTTGCTTATTATTCTGACTATGCAAGAAGAGACTTTAAGTAAGCTGCCATTTCTTCATCTTGACAGTTTGTAAAGAAATATTCCTCAAATTTTGCACCACTAATTGTTTGTTTTAAGAAGTCTTGATCAATTTCTTTAAGAATTGTCATCATATCTACATGAGTGATTTTTTTCACATCATTAAGGATATTTCTATTTTTAGCCATAATTTGTGCACGTTCTTTTGGATAACCTTGTCCCATTTCTTGACCAAATAATTTTTCAAAGATATATTGAAGGTTTAATTCTGCACCCCATCCAAATCCTTTAGCAAATGGTAATGCTAGTGCATTTCCAGCATTGATTTGTGAGAATGTGAAAGCATCAACAGGATCTTGTGCATGACCACATACAACACCTGGGAATGAGTTAGCTGCAAGCATTGCACCCATACCTGTGCCACAACCTGTCACAACAAAATCTACTGCTTTTGAATTAAGTAAGATTGCTGTAAGTAAACCTACTTGTACATATGTAAGTTGTGCTTCATCCTCTACACTGTACATCCCATAGTTCACCACTTCATGCCCCATTGGTTCTACTACCTTTGTAAGTGCATCATATATAATACTATTTTTAGCTGCTTGACTGTTTTCGTTAATTAATGCAATTTTCATTTCGATTGCTCCTATCTAAAATTTTCTTATTTATTATAAAATATTTTTAGTTTAAGGGCAATACCTAAAAAAAACTTATATTTTTATACAATGTGCACAACATTTTTAGATAGATTGATTATATATAAGTTTAACATGCTCTCTATTTTTTAACATAATACCTAATGCTCCCATAAATTCTATGGCCATAAACCCTAAAACAATATATGGAATAGGCATAAATTCACCTAAAATGCCCCCAACAAATTGTCCTAATATAGAACCTGCCATTGTTGCCATCATAAAAATGCCATTAAAGCGTCCACGCTTTTCATTGGGCACATAATTTTGTGTCCCTGAAATACGAATATTATAAGAAGTCACACCTAGTATTCCTATAATTAATGAAATTCCTAACATTACAAAATATGGCATAAATAAAATCATACCATTTAAAATAGACAACGTAAGATACACACATACTGCAATTGTATACTTTTTATCCGCAGGATAACGATAGCGATAATGTACAAGTCCACCTATGCAACGCCCAAATGTCATAACTGCCATCATCATAGAATATTGCGTAACAGTATGATCTGGACTAGCTGTAAAGAATGGCAAATATAAAGTTTGTGTAATACTGCCTGCCATAGTCGCTATGCAAAAGTATGCTGTAATGCTCATCAAACCACGTTCTTTTTTTAAATATGCAATACCTTCCTTGAAATCTTCTTTATAGCTTGATGCAATCTTTGACTGTGACTTACGTTGACTTAAATGTGATTCTTCTGCTACAATAAATCGCTCTATGGCCTGTGTAATAAAGAAGGTAATCCCATTAAATAAGAATAATGGTGCTACGCCTATAGACTCATAAGCAAACCCTGCAACAGGTACCATAATCGTCGTAGCTATAGGATAAATTAATGAACTAATTGAATAAGCTTTCGAAAAATTCCCTTCCGTGATAAATTCTGGATACAAACTTTCATAAGCTACGTTATAAATACTATCTAAAGTTCCAAGTGTAATGCCTAAAAGTACAAATAAAGGATAACTATAAAGATCTTTATAAATAATATAAGCAAAAACGGCAAAGATAAAACCATAAATCGTATCAATCGTCACAATAATATTCTTACGTGATCTACGATCAACAAATGGCCCAATCATAAGTGGTATTATGATTTTAGGCAATGCTGCAATAATCATAAATAGAGAATATAAAAAGGTTGACTGCGTAGCATTAAAAACAATCAACCCTAGCGCAAAGTTACTTACTGCGTTTCCCATTGTAGAAATCAAACTTCCTACAGTAATAATGGTAAAATTTTTTGTCCAAAGTTTGTGCGTCATGTTGTTCCTCCCTCTGTATACAAAGCACGTCTTCTCCTCCAGTAAAACATTAGTCTTATAGACATAAAAAATGCATTCCAAAAAATTATATAATAATATGAACAATTTTTAAAGTTATTTCGACAAATTTATTATAATATTTAGATATACGAATGATTTTTAAATATAAAAAGCAACTACGCTTATATGATCGTAGTTGCTTTTTATACTTTTAATTATTATTTAAACATCTATTATTTAGTGTCCTTTTTATTAAAGTCATCTAAGAAATGATATGATTTCTCTTTATCATGATACCCTATAATTGTTTCTAAATTTACATCATGCACACTTTTAAAGATATTCATTTCAATATGTGGATTAGTTTGTCTAAACTTCTTAATAAGCATTTTCATTTCATTACGTTTAGAACCACCACCTTGACCATTTACACTGCAATTTTCTGTTAAACGGCATGCACATTGAATGAAACGAAGATCGTTATAACGTGACCACGCAATAATATCTTCTTCTTTAACAAGGTATAGCGGACGAATAAGCTCCATGCCTTCAAAGTTTGTACTATGAAGTTTAGGCATCATTGTTTTAATCTGCCCACTATATAACATACTCATTAAAATTGTTTCAATAACATCATCAAAATGATGTCCTAATGCAATCTTATTGCAACCTAAAGCTTGTGCTTCTTTGTAAAGATAACCACGACGCATTCTTGCACATAAATAACAAGGTGTTTCCTCTACATCTGCCACAATATCAAATATAGGTGATTCAAATACAGTAATTGGGATATTTAAATCTTTAGCATTATCTTCAATTACTTGTCTATTGTATTCATTATAACCAGGATCCATAACTAAAAATACTAGTTCAAATTTCACAACCCAGTGACGTTGTAATTCTTGCATACATTTTGCAAGAAGCATAGAGTCCTTTCCACCGGAAATACAAACCGCTATTTTATCCCCTTCTTGAATAAGATCATAATCATTCACACCACGGATAAATCGTTTCCAAATTTCTTTACGGTATTTTTTGATAATACTTTTTTCTATTTCTTTATATCTTTCCATTGTCTCATCCTTTAATCTCTTAATTTCCTACAGCTATTAACCATTTAATACTTCATTAAATGCCGCAATAAATGTTTCGACTTCTTCCCTTGTTGTTAAATGACTCAAGCTTATACGAAGTGTAGACATAGCACGTTTACGATCCTTCGTAATCGCCATCACACTACGTGAAGGTGTATTTAACGTTGAACATGCTGATTTCGTAGAAATATAGATTTCCTTTTCTGCTAAAGCTTCTTGTACCTCTACAGCCTTTTTGTCTTTAACACTAATATTAATAATAAATGGCACCGCATCTTTAGGACTATTAATCGCCACCTTAGGATTTTTGATTAAACTGCTACGTAACATCTCATTCAATTCAACCACATAATCATAGCGTTCTTTTTGATTTATGACATAGGTACTAAGTGCGACCTTTGTAGCCTCAATCAACGCTGCTGTCGGTGTCCCACTCCTAAAAATCGTTGTACTTACACCGCCATGAATTAATGGTTCAATACGCAATGGTTGTTTTTTAATTAACACCCCACACCCATGTAAACCATAAAACTTATGCGGTGCAAAGGTCATTAAATCAACGCCTTCTACAGAAACTGGTATTTTTGCTACCGCTTGCGTTGCATCTACATGAAATCTACAATGTTCATATTCACTTAAAATAGCTGCTATTTCTTTTATTGGTTGTTTGGTTCCAAGTTCACTATCTACAGCACATACCGAAACCAAAATAGTATCTTTTCTTAAAAGCTCTTTTAGATGGTCTAAATCAATTTGTCCACTTGGTAGAATGTCTACATAATCCACTTCATAACCTTCTTGTACCAGGGCATTCATAGGTCCTGTCACTGAAGAATGTTCTAAATAAGAAGTAATCATATGTTTCCCATAACGACGCTGACTTGTGGCAACACCTTTAATTGCTAAATTATTAGATTCTGTTGCCCCTGATGTAAAAATTACTTCTTCGGGTGCAACTTGACAGTATACTGCTATCTCATTTGTTGCTTGTGCTATACACATTTTAGCTGCTACCCCTAATGCATGATGTGCATTAGGATTTGCAATGTAAGTTTTAGCTGCACTGCAAAAGGCATCAAGCACCTCAGGCGCAACAGGTGTATCTGCTGCATAATCTAAATATATCATGGTCTTCCCTCACTTATATTTCACACTTATTTAATGCATTTACTCTGCATTAAATGATACTTTTCTTATCCTTATTTGTCAATGTTTTACCCTATTTATCCCCTAAAAGACACATAAAAATACCGCTTTAATAGTTTCTCTCTATTTAAGCGGTATTTCAAGAAGTATTTCTCATCTTTTATCTGCTATTGGATTCTTCTTCAATGCAAATCAGATTTCGCCAACATCTCGTTACGCATAAGCCGCAACCTATGCATTTATTTTTATTTATAATATAGGGTGTTCCTTTACTGATGGCATGAACATGACAAATCGTCTTACATGCACCACATCCAACGCACCCTTCTAAAATCACAAACTTTTTTTTGCTACGCTTCAAGGCCAGGCCTCCTTACGCATCAAAATCCACGTGATATTTACTAACTGGTGTATGAATATCAATATATGATAAATTAAACTCTTCTTCCATTACATCAATTTTATATTCAAAAAGCACATTATCTTCTTTTTTAGACATAAAAATGTAGCTTCCCACTTCTTTTTCTTCGATTTCTTCACAAATTTCATCATAAATTTCTTCACCATCTACCATGCCTTGGTATCCAGCTGCTTTAATTTTATCTTCTATGGCTTTGTATAATTCTTCCACGCTTGCCACCTCTTTCTTTGTTATATGCTTAGTCTATCTTTAATCCTTGCTTCTTGTCAATAGCTATTTTATAGCTCAAGCAGCTTTGCTGCATTAAGTCCCATTAACTTCTCAATATCTTCTTCCTTAAGTCCACTACTCATAAGTCCCTTTTCATAACGCTGTGGTGACAAAAGTGGATAATCACTGCCAAATACCACCTTATCCATTAATCCCATTTCTTTCACAATGTGATAAATTTGAGAATCATATAAAAACACCGTGGCAGCATTATCGTAATAAACATTTTCAAACTTCTGTCTTACTTCTTTCATAAGTTCATACATAAAAACACCGCCCCCCCAATGGGCTAAAATAATTTTAAGTTGTGGATGATGGGTGATAAAAGCATCTAAATCTTTTAAAGGCGTATCCGTCTTTCCTACATAATCATGTCCAATCGGCTCATTTGTATGCACAATAACTGGTAATTCATAATGCTGAGCAGCTTTTGCCATCTGAGTCGTATCTTTTATATTGGCAATATCAAAATTCTGCCCAGCTGGAAATAATTCACCAATTCCTTTAAGCCCTTTATTGACACAGCGTTCAATTTCATAAGCTACTTTAGGATGATTAGGTACAACAGCTGCAAATCCAATAAGCTCCTCAGGATACTTTTGAACTTGTTCAATTACATAGTCATTTACATATTCACAAAGTCCCATATCTTGAAAACTAAAGCCAAAAACCACACTTTTATCAATCCCCACTTCTCTCATATGTTCTACAATTTGTTTTGCATCTGCAAATTTATTTTTCTTACTTGTTGAGAGCATATTAAAATATGGTTCCTTTTGTCCTATTTTTATATAGTCCCTTATAATATCTGGGGGCGTTACATGCACATGCATATCTATTTTCATTTAAATCCCTCCTTTTATTTGATTTTATTATAGTACAACCTCTCCTACTATGCCACTTCTAAAAACTTATGTGCTTTATCCTATATATTTTAAGCTTTACAAGATGTATCATTTATGGCATGCTAAATTAAAAAGACTTCAAAAGGAGAATCCTTATGAATATACTCGTTAGTGCTTGTTTATTGGGTGTAAACTGTCGTTATGATGGTACAGGGCAACTTACTGAGCCCCTACTCTCTCTTTTAAATGAGCATACACTTATCCCCGTTTGCCCAGAACAACTAGGCGGATTACAAACACCACGCCCTCCTTCTGAGCTAAAAAATAATCTCGTTGTAACAAAAGCTGGTCAGGATGTGACAACTGCCTTTAAGAAGGGTGCAGAAGAAACGCTTAAGCTAGCTCAACTTTATCACTGTAACTTGGCTATCTTAAAAGAACGTAGCCCTTCTTGCGGTGCTAAACAAATCTATGATGGTAGTTTCTCTGCTCACCTTATAAAAGGTATGGGTGTAACGGCCTCCCTTCTTATGGCACATGGCATTCAAGTTATTGGTGAATCTGAAATCACTAATTTTTTCAATAAATCTTAAAATAATCATCTTATAAAATGGGTATCACAAATTTCACGATACCCATTTTTTTACTTTCAAAATTACTTATTAACTTTTTCTTTTTTTATCTATGCTTCTTTATACGCAATCAAAATAACATTTTGCTCTTTATGCCATACTTCTTCAACTTTTGAAAAGCCAGCCTCCTTAAGAAGTTTTTTTTGATTTGCAACTGTACAAGGCGTGTCATAATGATAGTATCCTTGTGTAATTCCTTGACTTAACTTAATCTTTTCATATTCACTAAAGAAAAAATCCTCTTCTTCTTGATGCATCACCATATAATCGCATTCTACATAACGTCCATTTGTCGTAAGTGCTGCATAAACTTTTTTATATAGTGTTAATTTTTCAGCTGGATTGAAATGATGCATAGTCATTACAGAAGTGGCCCCATCAAATGTATTTTCCCCAAAGTCATATACCATATAATCCCCTTGAATGAGTGTAATATTTTGTGTTTCATACTTTTCTTTAAGCTTATCCAACATCCCTTGGGAAAGATCAATGCCTGTAACTGTAATGTGAGGAAAACGTTTAAATATCTCTTTTAGCTCAAGGCCTGTGCCACATCCAAAATCCACCAAACGCTTCGTATCTTCTCCTAAGAAGTGGGCAATTAAATTTTTACTTTCCATCCCACCACCAATCATTGCGGGATGTACTGTATCATACTCCTTAGCACGCATGTCAAAAAATGCTTTCATCTCCATAATCTCTTTTATTTCTCCCATCTTTATGCCCCTTTATTTTCCTTTCATTATAGTTATTATACGTCTATAACATATAAAAAATAAAGAAGTGTTACAAAACCATTTATCTAGTTTTGCAATGCTTCTTTGTTTTTCAAAGTAACTTATATTAACGTTTTGGACTTTTACTATATTTAATGGCATAGCCACAGCGCTGACAAAGTGATTCGACTGCACGTCTATTTGAAAACCCCTCATAAAGGCGCTTAGCCCTTGGTGAATGAATAATTTCCTCAAGAGGCGTTTCAAAAATATTTCCTAAAGCTATATGCCCTTCACTATCTAAACAGCACGGTACTACCGTCCCATCGACGTGAATACCAATTTGATCGCGTAAGCCATAGCAAAAGACTTCTTCTTCTAAAATATCTTTTTCCTGGTCTGGCCATTCAAACTTATCTGCCATATTCAGATACACATTATTTTTTAGCTTAATACCATTTTTTTGCTGCAAGGCCTCTACAATATCTAAATCTAGACTTAACTGTTCCTCTAACATACGAATAATATAGGCATTTAAACTATTTTTAGCCTTAAGTGTCTCACTATCCATATTCCAAAGTCGTAAACTGCAAATCACTTGACTTTCTTTAGTTGCTAAATTCACAAAATCTGTAATCCCTTGAATGTAATCTTCTACCTTGACATGAGGGTCATTGACCTCAAAACTATGCAAGGAAATATTAATCTGCCTTAAAGCCTTTGCACCAATCAAATCCTTTTGGACCTTATGAATAAGGGTGCCATTAGTCGTTAAATTTACTTTTAAACCTTCTTGCCCACTCATTTCCAAATATTCTCTCAAAAGCGGATGGGTTGTAGGTTCCCCCATTAGATGTAAATAAATATAATCTGTATAAGGCTTTACTGCTTGTAATATATGATGAAAATCTTCTTTTGTATTTCTTTTGAGTACCCGACTTGTTTTTGGACAAAATTCACAACTCAAATTACAAATATTAGTGATTTCAATATATACTTTTTTAAATCGTTTCATCCCGCTCTCCTAGTCTTTACTTAAACTCTCTTCATTGCTGTATTACTTATTGTAGCGAGAAAGCGCATTTTTTACAAGTTCTATTTTTTACAAACTAATGCTCACCAATCTCACTTTCTTTAAATTTCTCTATGGCCTTTTTCATCAATTGATTGATTGGTTGTTTCAAAACAACAGCTATCAATATGGCACCTACAAGATATATGAGTAAAAAACTTATACTTCTGCTATATATAGCTACTACAACGCCTCCTATAGCCTCACGATTAATAGCAATACCATAAGTAAATGGCAAAAATGGATTTAATATCTGAAAAAATTGTGGTGTCATTTGAATTGGAAATGTACCACCCGAACCTGCAACTTGCAATACTAGCAATATAATTGCAATAACCTTACCAATATTTCCAAAAACAGAAACCAATGAATACACCAATGTTGCAAAGGTCAATCCTACAAAGCAATTACTAAGTACAAATAAAAGAGGTTGCTTGCAATAAATCTTCAGTAAATATAAGTCACCCATAGATACAATAAGTGCCTGTACAATACCAATTGTTACAAATAACAACAATTTACCAAAGTAAATCTCATTTGCACCATACTCACCTTTGGCTTCTACTGTTAATATTGATGCTAAAAGCAGTCCGCCTACCCACAAACAAAGTACCGTATAAAACGGTGTCATACTTGTACCATAATTATGCATAGGATAAAGTATTTCTTCTGTAATCTCTATAGGGTTTGCTAAGAATCCACTACGTGCATTCACATCTGCCTTTAAAAGCTCTACAATTTTTTCTAAATCACCTTCATTTTGAATGGTCCCTATTTTAGCAACAAGGTTATTAACCATATTTTCTGCTTTTGGTAAGGCCTGTTTAACGTAAGCGATTCCATCTTCCCCTTTTTGAGCGGCTTCATCGACTACTATTAATAGGTCATTTACTTCAGGTAAGCTGTTTTGTGCTTTTATTAGGACAGCTTCTGCATTGCTTGCTGTTTCATACGCTTTATCAAAAATTTGTGCAATAGGTCCCATAAGTTCATCATCAAATCCATTATATAAATTTGTGGTAATATCACTTAAGTCATTGCCTACTGTTACGACCTGATCTAAAATAGGATTTATTTTTTCCGGTGCCGCTTCTATATTTTCACTTGCTTCGCCTAATAAATTACTTGCTGTTTCTAAGTTATTCACAGATGTATCAAACTTATCAATTGCAGTTTCTAAATGCGCATTCGATGCGACCTTATCAAGTGCCTTTAATAACCTATTCATACTTTCCACAAGCGTTTTTAAACCTATTACTTTCTTCTGAAGGGCATTAAGTAATGCAGGTACCTGTTCAGAGTTCCCAGATATTTCTGCTTTAAGCCCCATAGCGCCACTGCTAATTTCCTGTGCTATATTTCCTATTATTTGAATGTCTTGTTTAATTGTTGGACCTATTTGGTTCGTCGTTTTCTTAGAAGCGTTCATAAAATCTTGAATACTTTGTGTAAATCCCCTAGCATTTTCAAAGGTCTGGCTAATATCAGGCATATCTTCTTCTAATTGCTCAATTAAACTTTGAAGCTTTGTAATCCCTTCATCCGTCAAACTTACTGTCTGATTAATTTCTTCAAACTTACTTTGTAGTTTCACAAGTTGGTTATAGACCATTGTAACAGTAGGAATTTGTGATTCCAAGTCAACGCCAAGCTCATTGCCCACTCCAAATATAACTTCACTTACGGTTTGTACAACTTGCTCAGAAATCATATTCTGTAAGCTTGAAACCCCCTTATCAGTTAATTTAGGTGCAATGGCATTTAATTTTTCATTTACTGTATATATTATTTGCCCTTTTTGAATATTGGAACTAACAATAGATGTTAAATCCTGTGAAAAATTAAACGGCAATGTAATGGTTGCATAGTATTTTCCCATTACTAATGCCTCATGTGCCGCATCGGCATTTACAAATTGCCATCCTAGCTGTGTATTCTTCTTAAGTTCTTCTATTACTTTATCACCAATATTAATTGTATTTCCTTCTAAGGTTGTCCCCTTATCTTCATTGACCACACCTATTTTTACCCCTTTTGTAGCTGCTTCAGAATACGGATCCCATGAAGCCTTAATATTAAACCATGCATAAAGGGAAGGTAATATACACAAAGCTAATATAACTACAAAAGCTGCATAATTTTTAAATATAGCTTCAAGGTCGCGTTTATAAATTGCCAAGCAATTTTTCATAAAATACCTCCTTACTTATTTTAGCTTATTTTTTACAGCCTACTTTTTCTTATGCATTTCATTTAAATAGCTATTTTTTAGAAAGGCCTAGCAGGTTCAAAATACTTCTTTTTTGCAGCTACCGCTACAATCTCTTTTTCTGGATATCTTATAGCTGTTAGCTTTCCACCAAATATACACCCTGTATCAATATTAATAGTATTATTTACAATCTTTACCATGCGTTGTGGTGTATGCCCATAGACGACAAAAGCTTTTCCTCTATAATGTTTGTTCCAATCTAATCGAATAGGTAAACCTAATTTATCTATTTTACCTGTCGTTTCACCAAACATTGCTAAATCTCTTATTTTCTTAGACTCTCTACCATGGAATTTTTCTTTAAGTCCTGCATGAACTGCCACTAATCTTCCTTCATCAAAAACATAATGACTGACAAGTCCTGCTAAAAACCGCTTAACTGCTTCTATAAATTCTGTCGGTTCCGCTTCAAGTTGTTGTAATGTTTCGCCTAATCCATGAATCACTTTTACATTAGCACCATTTAACTTACGCAACAATTTACCATCATGATTACCTAGAGTACAATAAGCTTCTTCTCTAGAGGTCATGTTCATTACAAGTTTTAATACCTCTGGGCTTTTAGGTCCCCGGTCCACTAAATCTCCTAAAAAAACGACTTTACGCCCTTGTACAGATTTAGCTATACATTTTTTCTTATGCACCTCATATCCTAACTTTTCAAGAAGTTCACACAGTTCATCATAACACCCATGAATATCGCCTATTAAATCAAAAGGTCCATGTACGTTTTTTTGATTGCTCGCAAGTTTCATACGCACTACCTCAATTTCTTCAAGGTAATGCTTCCTATTTTTTAAACCCTTCTGTAAATTTTCTCTTCCTGGATCTAAGCTATAAACTTTTTGAAATCCTTTTTTTGTTAAGGTATTTATTAATAGCTCTAATACACCTGTTTCATAAGGCATTTCATCCAACAAAATTGCAATTGCCATACAGTCATATTTCTTTGAAATTCGTATAATCCTCTCATAATCATCTTCTTCTATCTTACATACATCTATCCCAGTAAACTTGCCTTCTTCTAGTCTTTTCGTACCTATACTCTCTAATTCTTTCAAGGCAATAACTTCTGATTCATGAAAATACTTTTGAATAAACATCTTCTTTTCTTTTTTATTTTCACCTATTAAAGCAACACATGCAAACTCTGGTAATTCTATTTTCATAGCATAATACTCCTTGTTATACACTTATACTTTGCGCATCTAGTGATTTATGTTAGCTCATACATCTCATATCACATATTTTATATAGATAACCTATTAATAATATGTGCAAAGTTACACACCTTCATTTAAGGAATAACTTCCACTTTTACCGCAAAAAATATAAAATAAGGGTTAAGAAAGGTGGTGCAATATGACTTATATTATTTTTGACCTAGAATTCAATCAAGACTTCTCATCTTTACAGAACTTTGTTCCTAACGTTTCACGTTATCCCTTCGAAATTATTCAAATAGGCGCAATTAAATTGGATGAACAGTTAAATACACTTGAAACCTTTAATACTTATGTAAAACCTACTTTTTACGGTGCTATAAATCCTTTTATCACTGAGCTTACGAGTATCACAATGAATCAGCTTATACGTGAAGAAACTTTTCCAAGTGTTTATAAAAACTATATGGATTTTATTCAGACCAAAGAAGCCATTTTTATTATCTGGGGCATGTCAGATATCAAGGAACTATTCCGAAATGTCAACTATCATGCACTTGAAAATGATTTACTTCCTAGACAGTTTATTAATATTCAGCCGTATGTTTCAAAATATCTAGGTCTTTCCGCTAAAAAGCTGCTTAAACTAGAAGATGCCACTAATCAGTTGCAAATTCCTATCCTAGTGCCATTTCATAATGCCCTTAATGATGCTTATTACACAGCTGAAATTTTCAAAAAAATCTACACGCCGATTATTAAGCCTACTTATTATGACCCAACTTATAGCCCACAACGACCACCTAAGCCTCGCCAAAAAGTAGATTTTGAAAAGCTGATTAGTCAATTTGAAAAAATGTATGACCGTGAGATGACCGAGGAAGAAAAGAGCATCATTAAATTAGCTTATAACATGGGAAAAACTCATCAATTTCTTACTTAAAGCCCTTAAACTTGTACGACACATGATATCTACCTATTTATGCCATCCAAAAAAGCCTAGGTCAACAAATCATTTTGTCTAACCTAGGCTTTTAAAGTTTATTATTTAATTGAAAATAATCCTGCACCCTTTACAATTTCTTGTTCTTCAAAAAGACTATTTACAGCTGCTTCATAATCCTGCAGTCTTTGTGCCTTCCGAATCTTCTTGGCATATTTTTCAGCATTTGAAAAGATATGCATCATATAAAACCAGTTTTCTTTCATTTTAAATAATACATTGCGATCTCCTGACATAATCTCCTGATAACCTTCGTACATCTTATCATGAAAAGCTTTTAAAACCACTTTATCTACGGTTTCACCTGTTGTAATCTCTGTAATGAGCCCTGGACTTGCAATCAACCCTCGTCCTAACATGACTCGTTCTACATCTGGGCACATTACTTTAAACTTTTCATAACCTTGAGCTGTAAAAATGTCCCCATTATAACACACTGGATTTTTACTTTCAGCTAAGGCCACCCTAAAAACTTCCATATTGGGTGTATTACGATAATAATCTTTTTGTACACGAGGATGAATAATGAGTTCTTCTAAAGGATATTTATTATAAATTTGCATAAGCTCCTCAAACTCTTCAGGTTCATCACGGCCAATTCGTGTTTTAATAGATATTTTAGTCACAGCTTCACCGAATACAGCTTCTAAAAATTGGTCTAGCTCTTCTTTCTTGGCTAAAAAACCTGATCCTTTACCTTTTGCCACAACAGTTCCAGATGGGCAACCTAAATTTAAATTAATCTCATCATAACCAAATTCTTTAAGCTGCACCATCGTGCGAATAAAATCCTCTGCATTATTCGTTAAAATTTGCGGCACCACTGTATAGCCTTTATTATGTTCTGGTAAAATATCATTTAATTCTCTTGATGATAGCTTACCATGTTGATTTGCAGCAATAAAAGGGGTAAAGTATTTATCGACATTATTAAAAAAAGCAGCATGGGCATTTCTATAAACATACCCTGTTACACCTTCCATTGGGGCGAAGTAAAATTTCATTTCTATAATAACTCCTTTATTTCTAGAACTTACTAAATTTATGTTTCTTAGCTATTATACAACAAAATAAGTCCTTCATCTAGTAGCCCCCTTAGCCGCACTTGCTTATAATACCTGGTTTATAGCTGTCATACATTTTAAAATAACCTTATCTATTTCCTCTTCTGTAATAGTTAATGGCGGATTAAAATAAAGTACATTTCCTAGTGGTCTTAAAATAAGTCCTTCTTCCAAAGCTTTTTTGTAAATTTGATACCCCATTCTTAGCTTGCCCTCAAAACCTTGTTTAGATGATTTATCCGTCACTAACTCCATGGCATTAATTAAACCTAAACTTCTAATCTCACCTATATTGGGATGTCCACCTAATGCTTCATTTAGCTGTTTATGTAAATAACTTGCACGTTTTTCAGCCTTTTCAAGTATTTTTTCTTCTCTCAGTACTTTTTGAACAGCTAAGGCTGCTGCGCATCCTAATGGATTACCACTATAAGTATGACTATGCATAAAAGCCTTTCCTTCATTATAATCTGCATAAAAGGCATTATAGACCTCATCTGTTGTGATGGTAATGGCCATTGGCATATACCCTCCTGTT
Organism: Cellulosilyticum sp.; assembly: GCF_982396655.1. NCBI lineage: Bacteria > Bacillati > Bacillota > Clostridia > Lachnospirales > Cellulosilyticaceae > Cellulosilyticum > Cellulosilyticum sp. The sequence continues at coordinate 18,759 of NZ_CEVXFV010000060.1, forward strand.
AACCCCTTAGAGATACACATAATATCAGGACTTACACCTGCATGATCAAAAGCAAACATCTTTCCTGTCCGTCCAAATCCTGTAGCAATTTCATCTGCAATAAGTAATACGTCATAAGCATCACATAATGCTCTTAATTTCGTTAAATACAATGGTGGATACATACGCATCCCAGCACTTCCTTGAAGGAGTGGTTCTACAATCATCGCACAAGTTTCTTCTCCGTACTTAGCAAAGGCTTCTTCTGCTTTCCTAAAGCATTCCACTTGACAATTATCTCTACACTTTCCATAAGGACAGCGATAACAGTCTGGTGCTTCAATATGAATGGCATCCATAAGCATTGGCTTATAAATTTTAGCATATAAATCCAAACTCCCTACAGATAAAGCACCTATTGTTTCCCCATGATAACCTTCTGTAAAACACATAAACTTCGTTTTATAACTATGCCCAGTCTGATACTGATATTGAAAACTCATCTTGAGCGCGCATTCTACAGCTGCTGAACCATTATCAGAGAAATTAAATTTACTTAGGCCTTTTGGAATAACCTTCATCAGCTCTTCACATAACCTAATAGCTCCCTCATGTGAAAAATTTGCAAAGATAACATGTTCCAGCCTATCTAGCTGAGCTTTAATCTCTTCATTAATTTTAGGATGGCAATGCCCTAATAAATTACACCACCAAGAACTTACAATATCCATATATTCTTTATTCTCTTGATCGTATAAATAAACACCTTTACCATGATCAATAATTATAGGTTTGAGCTCTTCATAATCTTTCATTTGTGAACAAGGATGCCATATATACTTTAGGTCTTTTTCAATTAAATTCATTTCGTCACCTCATCTATTTTTTCATTAACTCTTTTATCAAAAATATGTTTAAGCATAAAGTTTAATAAGTTCACTTACTTCTATTTCTAAATCCTCATCATTGTCTCCTACTGTAGCAATAACAGGAATCCCGGTCACACGTTCAATCATCTTAAGATTGTCTTCTTCCATTTGATTCCCCTTATGATAATGATTAAGTATAATGCCCTTCACCTCCATGCCATGATTTTTAATATAAGTTTCTGTAAGCGCCACTTGATTAATTGTCCCAAGCCCTGCATCCGCCACTATTAATGTCTCTAATCCAAGTCCCTTAATAATATCTTCTAGCCAAATTTCCTTTTCTGCATCCAATCGAATAGGACAAACAATTCCTCCACTGCCCTCTACAGTCATAAATTCATATTTGGTGGCTTGCCTTAAATAATCAGCTACTACCTTTTCTATTTCAACTGGATTTCCCTCGATTTGCGCTGCTAAATGGGGAGAGACTGCATTTTCATAAACATAAGAAACCATTTTATCCATTGGCTCTTCTAGTCCTGCTATTTCTTTAACATATTGTACATCTCCTGGTATTAACCTGTTACCTACTTTCTTCGCCCCACTTAACGCCGCCTTATAATAACCTGCCTTAAAACCTGCCTCACATAGTTTTTTTACAATTAAACCTGTTACATAAGTTTTTCCAACATCTGTTCCTGTTGCTGTAATAAATAACCCTTTGCTCATTTTAATTCCCCTTATACTTGCTTTATTTTCCAAAAAACATAATTATATCTAAAAATTTTATAATTTAAACTTTACTTTTAAAATAATATAAAACTTAATCTTTATTTTGTCAACTTATTTATTTGTTTAGGTTTACAATGTAATCAAAAGATCTAGACATACACATCTAGCTCTTGTAAAAGTATTTAAAAAGCTATTGTAATCTCTTTAAAGGATGTATAATAAAGACATCTTAAGTAAAAAGGAGAGCATATTATGTTAGAGTCAATTTATAATCAAGCTGTACTAGCTACAAACGAACTCTGTGAAAAAGCCAATTTACATGCCGGGCAAATTGTTATTATCGGCTGTTCTTCAAGTGAAGTAGGGGGCGACACCATTGGTACACATTCAAGCCCTGAAATTGCAGAAGCTGTTTTTAATGGGATCTATAGCGTCCTTTCAGAAAAAGACATTTATTTAGCTGCACAATGCTGCGAACACTTAAATCGTGCTATTATTGTTGAACGTAGTGCCGTACCTTGTGCTGAAATTGTTAATGTTATCCCACAGCCAAAAGCCGGTGGTTCTTTTGCCACTAAAGCTTATCATACATTTAAAGACCCAGTTGCCTTAGAAGAAATTAAAGCTGATGCAGGACTAGATATTGGTGGAACACTCATTGGCATGCACCTAAAAAAAGTTGCTGTACCTATACGCCTTAGTCTAGACCACATTGGTAATGCCATTCTACTTGCTGCAAGAACTAGACCAAAATTCATTGGGGGCGTACGTGCCATTTATGATGAGCATAAGCTCTAATTAAGATCTATTAATAAAGGGCCAATGCCACTAGATTTTTCAAAATAGTGACATTGACCCTTTATTTAACTGAATATTCATTAAGGTACTTATTGATTACGCCTTTTTATTTATTATTGATAATCTTATATCCCTCGTATTTAAAACCTTCTATTTGTGACCAGTCCTTATTTGCAAAGCGTGTTTGAATTGTAATACGGTCTTCTTTTGAATCTATTGTACATGCATTATCTAAATTAATATCTAAATAATACTTACCATCTTCCTCACCAAAACTTCCTTTTACTGCTGAAGTCAAATCTACATACCAAGGTGCTATATTTAATGCTTTACCTGCATAATCACACCAAAATGCCATTTCGCACATATCTGTTTTAGTAAAATAGTAACGCAAAGTATATCCTGATAAATCTATGCTTTCTTCTGCTGTAATTGTAAAAGTAGGCTGAATACTATTGTCCATTTGATGAGCCACTTCCACTTGAAAAGTTGGCGCTGTCTCTTCTACTACTTCTGGAATCCATTTTTGACAAAGTCCACCCCAATATGACCATTGATTAACATTTCCGCCATTCTCCATGCTAAAGTTGAATACATCTAATGCAGATGTAAGATTAGATGCTTTTGTTAAAATAGCATAAGAGCCATCACCATTATTAGCAATCATAAATTTTTGACTATCATCGCCTATATAAGGTGCTTCAATAACATTTGTACCATCTGTTGGACTGCCGCCTTCTACTGTTAATGCACTCTTATAATCTGAACTTGCTGTTAGCAAGGCACTATAGCCATCCTCATCTGTGATTAATTTAAAGTTTTGTGCTGTTTCACTATTATTTTCCCATTGGTCAATGTTTGTGCCTTCTTCAGCAGAATCATTAGACACGTTGATATAAAGCTTACTATTTAAGTTCTTAAAACGATATGTACCTTCTTCTAAATCTGCAATATAAATAGACGGTGACTGCGTTAATGTAGTCTTTCCTGCACTTCCCCAAATCGTTACATTATTAGAGCCAACAGCTGTAAAAGTCATCACTTCTTGGGCCTTTTCAGATTCTTGATATTGTTTTAAGAAAACCCCTTTATAAGTTACACCATCATATGTAAAGCTCATATATGGTGTTCCTTCTTTCATCTCCCATGTACCATTTACACTACCGTTTACACTGCCATCTTTATTTAAACTAATATTAACAGGAATTTCATATGTGTAACCCCCAATTTGTGCGCCATCTAAATAAGGCTGATCTGGACGATGTACAATAAATTCATAATCACCAACTACTTCATCTTTGCTATATCCCGTTTCAGAAATTTCTTCGCCTCTATATTCATAAGGTGCTACAACAAGCCATCCATCCTCATTTAGGAACATTTGATGAACACGTACTTCATGCATCTCATTATTATATTCGGCACCATTATTTGTATAAGTCCCATCATCAAATCGTGTATGATAAACGACATAATACTTACCATCTTCATCCGTTAAAGCAGAGTTATGGCCTTGAGATAATTGTGCTTTATCCATACATGACCACCTGTAATTACTCATCAATCTTACCCCAACATTTCCCATTGTATTGGAAGCACCTACAGCTTTTGTATAAGTCGCATAATTGCCTTCCACATCTACATATGGTCCTGTTACATCTTTAGCTCGGAAAACTCTCATATTATAACCGCCATTAGAATCTAAACCACCATAAGTTGCAAATAAATAGTAATAATCATCAATCTTTTCGATATAAGAGCCTTCTCCTGAAGCACCTAATCCACCCGCAATCCTTATTCCTAGATAAGGATCAGCTGCTACGCCATCTGCTGCATCATTATCTAAGTCATAGCTTACGCTATAATCTCTAAGTCCTGTTGTTTCATCTAACTCCAAAAGGAAAAGTCCCCCAAACCAAGAGCCATATGTCATCCATAGCTTCCCATCTGCATCATAAAAAACTGTTGGGTCAATAGCATTCGTACCATATTGTGAATTCCATTTGCCATCCTTTAAATAACGACTTATGTCCGCATCTTCACCACATACCTTATAATAATCCGTCATTTCTACAGGATGTGTTTTTTCTGTAAATCCTGAATAAACTACCGTCCCTGCATAAGTATAAGGCCCCTCAATCTGATCTGCTGTACAAAGCGCAATAGATGAATTCCAATCTACACCATTAACGCTCATATATAAGCACCATTTTTTCATAACAGGATTATAAATAACATCCGGTGCCCATGTATTTCCTGTCACATCATACGCTGCGTCATTAGTAGCTGACCACTTTGCGCCTTCAGCAAATAACGTTTTATACTCTTCATTAATGTTATTTGTAAATAAAGACCAATTGCTTAAATCACTCGTTTTTGCAAATGCACGGTGTGAACCAAAAACGTAATATGCACCATTATCAGCTTTTACAATTGATGGATCATGAACTGTAACATGTGTTACTGTATTACCTGCTGCAAAAGTAGTTGTAGAAAAACCACCCACTAAACTCACTGCTGTACATGCCGCTACAGCATATCTTGCAAAACAACTTCTGAATCTTTTAATATGCATTTTGCTTCCTCCTCTTTTTCTCTTTGTTTTTATATTATATATAATAAACTATTTTATATTTTTGTAAATATTATATTTTTTACAATTTTAAATAAATTTTATATACTTTTCATCTAATATTTAGTTATTTTTTATATTTTTCCCTTTGGTTAAAATGCACTAGTGTCTTGTCATTCAAAGCTTTTGTAGATTATTATTTTAAATTTAAATTTATCCCTATTGCTTTTCTTTTTCATTTTAGATATCGTTCAATTATTCAATTAGAATTTAAACGTAATATCAAATAATAAATACTCTAGTTG
>NZ_CEVXFV010000061.1:0-22878 GCF_982396655.1 Cellulosilyticum sp.
TCACTTAATTTGTGAGTTTATTTTGGGAAAATTCATTTGTCAACAATCTGAAGAAAGCACTTAAAAAGTGCTTTCTTTATGTATACCTTATATTTTTTATTTACCTACAAACATTTGTACCCAGTGGTTACCGTTTGCTTCATAACCAATACCAATATGTGTATATTTGGCACTTAAGATATTTGCTCTATGTCCTGAACTATTCATCCAGCTGTTTACAACTTGTTGAGGTGTTGTTTGCCCCTTAGCAATATTTTCTCCTGCTGCTTTATAAGAAATGCCATATTTCTTTAACATATCAAATGGTGTACCATAAGTTGGACTTGTGTGGTCAAAATAACGGTTTTTATACATATCTGTTGCTTTAACTCTTGCAACATTTCTGATACTTTCATCCATCTGAAGTGGACTTAATCCTGCTTTTGTACGTTCAACGTTAACAAGTCTTAGAACTTCATTTTCAAAAGCTGTTTGATTTGATACCTCTTCTGAAGGTGTTTGTGTGTCTTCTGTATTTGGCGTATCTACATTTGGTGTATTTGTATCTGTATCTGGTGTGTCTACACTTGGTGTATTTGTATTTGGTGTATCTACACTTGGCGTATTTGTATCTGTATTTGGTGTGTCTACACTTGGTGTATTTGTATCTGTATTTGGTGTGTCTACACTTGGTGTATTTGTATTTGGTGTATCTACACTTGGTGTACTTGTATCTGTATTTGGCTTATTGACACTTGGTTTATTTGTTCCTGGTTTTACTGTTATACTTGTATTAGGTTTACAATTTTGACTTGTATAATATGTCTTTGACCAAGTATATGTTGTGCATTTCACTTTAGATGTTGTATTTCCTGCTTTTGCTTTAGCTACTGCTTCTGTCGTTGTAGCTTCACTTTCTGTATCACCTACACTGGCCTGTGTTGTCTCTACTTCATTTGATGCTGGTACTTCTTGCGCATATACGTTAAATGCTGCACCAGAACTCATAGTGATTCCTGCTACCATAAGTAACATTGCCGATTTTGATAATACCTTATTAAATAGTTTGTTGTTTTTCATTTTCATGTCTCCTCTTATCGTTTTTCTCAATTTGGATTCATTACTTTACATTTGCTATACGACATATCTGTAATAACTATGTAACAAATCTGTAACATTTATTATACATGTTTTTCCTAATTAATCAACCTTTTTCGCACTTCCATTTTATTCCTTCTTTAATTTATTACATATTTATTAAATAAAAAATATAAAAAAAGAGAAACTTAAAAGCTTCTTATAGCTTCTAAATTTCTCTTTTATTTCTATATAAATCATTTTGTAGAGCCTATCTATTATAAGTTCGTCAATTATTTAGTTCTTTCACTACTTACTAGACGATTAATATGCATTATTAAATATACCATTTCTTCTTTTGTAATATTATAGGTATAGTACTTATCAATATATACTTTAATCTTCTTAGTACATTCATATGCATCTGGATACTTTTCTCTTACTATATCAAATAAGCTATCATCTGTTCCTTCAAAAGTCTCATTATTTACAAGTCTTTGTGCAAAGAACTTAATATGTGTTAAAAATCTAAAGTAAACCAGTGATTCCTCATCAAATTCAACAATAAAATAATACTTTACGATATTTAATATATCTTGCATAACCTTTAGCATCTCTTCTACTATTGGCATTTTCTCGTGTGCTAAAGCATTAGCAATATGTAATGCAATATTACCCGCCTCATCAGCCGGTAACATGATTCCTATACGTTCTTTAATTAATTGTAATGCATAACAACCAATTTTATATTCTTCGTTATAAAATCTCTTAATTTCCCAAATAAGCTTGTTTTGCACATTCAAGTTCTGTTCACATCTTGTAATGGCAAAATGTATATAATCTCTAAGGGCTAGACAACCACTTTCATCAAGTTGTTTTCCTAATTGCTCTTCAGCATATTTAACAATCTCTTCTGATACAGTAACATATTCCAATGGCATTTCTTTAACTTGACCTTCTATGACTGTAACATCATCCTTATTTAAAATCTTCTTAACTTCCATCTGCAATCCTTTCATACTTTTTTATAGAGAAACAAGCTATAAAAATGAAATATGCATCTTGCAAAATTGTTTCTCCTAATGATTTCACATCCCCAAAATGCCATGAATAACTAACAAATTATAGATGTGAACTCTATAGAAAAGTAAAGTGTATTTATTTTCTTAATTATAGCTTTTTACATTAAATACTGTCAATACATCTCAAATTAACCGCTTTTTGGTCTATTTTTAATCTACCCTCTTTTCTTACAACGCCTTGACACGAACATTTGTTCGCATTTATAATAAAGTTATAGAGAAACCAACTAAAACCTTGAAATATACATGTAGTAAATAGGTTTCTTCTAATGATTTCACATTGCTAAAGATCATGAATAACTAAACTTTATAAATGTGAAATCTATAAAATCTATAGAGAAACCAACTATAAACTTGAAATATACATGTACGTAAATAGGTTTCTCCTAATGATTTCACATGACTAAAAATCATGAATAACTAAAATTTATACATGTGAAATCGATATAAATGTGAAATCGATATAAATGTGAAATCTATATTATCATAATGAAATCTTACATATATAGGAGTGAAATTACGTGGAACGTATTATTTTACATTGTGACCTTAATAACTTCTTTGCCTCTGTAGAATGTCTCTTAAATCCACAACTTAAAGAAGTCCCTATGGTTGTAGGTGGTAATGAAGCCGAACGTCATGGTGTTGTCCTAGCTAAAAATGAACTTGCCAAAAAACATGGTATTATCACTGGAGAATCTCTATGGTCCGCTAGGCAAAAGTGTCCCCAACTTGTCACTGCCCCACCACATCACGATATTTATGTTCACTATTCTAAACTAGCACGTGAAATCTACAGCCGCTTTACTGATCTTGTGGAACCCTTTGGTATTGATGAATGTTGGCTTGATATTACCGGCAGTACTGCCTTATTTGGCTCAGCCTCTCACATTGCCGAAACGCTACGTCAAACTATGAAAGATGAATTAGGTCTTACCATCTCTATTGGTGTAAGTTTTAACAAAGTCTTTGCAAAACTAGGTAGTGATCTAAAAAAACCTGATGCGATTACTTATATTCCTGCTTATGATTTTAAAAAAATCATATGGCCTCTTCCAGTGTCGGACATTTTAGGTGCTGGTAAAGCCACTACTAAGAAGTTAAATCTTTATAGTATACGTACAATTGGTGATTTAGCGCATGCTAAACCTGAACTTCTTAAACAACTTTTAGGTGAAAACGGCTTACAACTTTGGACTTATGCTAACGGTCTCGATCATTCCCCTGTGCATAATCTAAACACGAAAGAACCTATTAAAAGCATTGGTAATAGCACTACTCTAGCTCATGACCTTTCTTCCTTAAAAGAAGTTAATCATATTTTTATACAGCTTGCAGAAAAAATCAGTAGTCGTCTCCGTCATCAGGAGCTTTTAGCAAGTACTATTCAAATCTGGGTTAAAGATGCTAACTTTAATGCAAAGCAGTATCAAAAGCCTCTTACTTTTCCTAGTTGTACTGCTAAAGATCTTGCTATTGCTAGTATGGAACTTTTTGAAACCCATTGTAATTTTCATACACCTATACGTGCTCTTGGTATTCGTACCCTTAATCTTATAAGCCGCAATGAACCTGAACAAATGAATTTATTCGAACTTACCAGTAATAGCCGTAAAGTCGAAGCCCTAGAAAATTCTCTAGATGCTTTAAAAAATAAATATGGCAAAAATATCATACAAAAAGGAAGCAATCTACTTAAATAATAGTTCGATTGCTTCCTTTTTTATATCCTAGCTAATTATAGACTACAACCACGTCATTTTCTAATAGCATCGTCTTTCCACGCGGAATGATATTTTCTTCTCCTCGTTTTACCAGTGCGATTAACACATCATCCGGCAACTTAAGGTCTTCTATGCATCTTCCACACCATTTATGTGCCTTATCAATTGAAATCTCCTTAAGCTTAATTTCTTCGTTATCTTTATATTCAGGTATACTCAATATTATACTGTCATTCTCTTTAATTACTGTATCCCCTTTAGGGATAATATTTTCACCATTTCTCTTTATAAGCAATGCTAACGAATCTCCTGGAATGCTTGCTTCTTGTACTGTTTTATTCTCCCATCTATGTCCTGCGGGTATAAATACACGCATTAATGTAATAGATGACTTCTCCTGATAATCATTAAAGGTCTTTCTGACATCCTCTTCGGCATCTACCATATCTAGTTTCTTTGCTATAAATGGTAATAAAGAACCCTGAATTGCTACAGACAATAGTGCAATCATAAATACAATATGGTATAGGTCACTTTCTATATCAATGCCACTTGCAATTGCCATAATAGCAAATACAATAGATGCTGCCCCACGTAGTCCTGCCCATGAAACAAGAAGGCATTGATTTAATGATGCCTTAAAAGGCTTTAAAATACAAAAAACTGCTATTGGCCTAGCTATAAAGGTTAAAAATAATGCTATTGAAACTGCTAGTACCATAATTTGAGGAAGTTGATGTGGAAAAGCTAAAAGTCCTAATAAAAAGAAAATTCCTATCTGTGCAAGCCCAGTAAGTCCATCGAAGAAGTGTACTAAAATAATCTTATTTTTCATTGTACTATTTCCCAAAATAATACCAGTTAAATACACACTTAAATAGCCATTTCCACCTACTACTTGCGCTATACTATATGAACCTAATGCTAAAGCGATTATATAAATAGTTTCTACACCTTCTGTAACAATTTTTAACTTCTTAAGGATAAAAATACCAACTATTGCAATTACTATCCCTATTAATGCACCATATACTACTTGTGCAAATAACATATAACTTATTTTTCCTATGCTGCCTGCACCACTCATAAACATTAATGCCACCATAGTTAGCATATATGCCATAGGGTCATTACTTCCACTCTCAAGTTCTAATAATGATGACGTGCCATATTTTAAACTGAGGTTTTTAGATTTTAAAATAGAAAATACAGAAGCAGCATCTGTTGAACTGATTACTGCACCAATTAAAAAACTTTCTATCAATTTAAACCCTAAAATAAAATGACAGAAAACACATGTTAATATAGCGGTAATAGCAACACCTAGCGTAGAAAGTAAAACAGCTTTTTTACTCACTGACTTAGCTGTCTCCCACTTCGTTCCAAAGCCACCATAAAACATAATAAATATCAACGCAATTTCACAAAACTTTTCTGTAATCTCATAATCATCAAACGAAATTTTTAATAAACCATCGCAGCCAAATATCATACCTAATGTCATAAATAATAATAAGACCGGCATCCCTAACTTATCTGAAAACCGGTTTGCTATGACACATGACAAAAGAATTCCTGACCATAATAAAATCATCGCTATCCTCCTTATAAATTACTTCTCAATATAATTATAAATATTTTTTACCATTATACTATAGATTTCACATCTATAATTTTTAGTTATTCATAATTTTTAGTCATGTGAAATCATCTGGAGAAAACAATTTACGTATATGTATATTTTAAGTTTTTAGTTTGTTTCTCTATATAGATTTCGCATTTATAATTTTTAGTTATTTATAATCTTCAGTAATATGAAATCATCAGAAGAACACAATTTACGTCCATGTATATTTCAAGGTTTTAATTTGTTTCTTTATATATTTTTATATATTCTATATTTTATACAATGCTTGGTATATGTTTTAATCGTTGCTATACTGAATATATAAATACTTACACATCTAGAAAGGTTTGATTTTATTATGATTCAAAAACTTTTAAAATTTATTCTTGTACCTATACTTTGTTTCAGTACATCTATACTAATCGTTGGGTGCCAAAGTTCAGCCACATCCTCATCATCTTCTCCTAACACCCCTATAGCTAATGCTACCGAAACAAAACTTGTGGATGCCTATTTAAAAGCTATCGACCTTGTTTTAAACACTTCTCCTGAACTCAACAACGCACTTAAATATCTTGCTATTGATACAAGCGTTCTTATTAATTTAGATGCTACAAGCCGTAGCCAACTACTTGAGGGGTTAGAGCAATATAATGTTGAAGTTTTAGACTGCTCTTTTGAAGCCTTAGGTGAACAAGGCTATCTAAAAGATGCATTATTTGAAAATGGCCTTTTCTTAAAAATTGAAGATACACCCGTAAGTAATAATCAAATTCAAATCATACCAAGCAAATGGCGCTCTACAACTTATGCCGCTGGTCTTAGCAAAGTTATCCTAACCCTTCAAGACAACATCTGGACAGTCACAGAAGAAGGTATCCCTTGGCTTCAATAAATCTTCCACCCAAACAACGTACTAACATTACATAATCTGTAGAATAGGAAAGTTAAAAATCAAACTTTTCTATTCTACTAAAAAAGCTGATTACTACACTAAGCACACCTTAATGCAATAACCAGCTTTTTCTCTTTATTATCTCTATTTCGCTACATTTCCTGCTATATTAAGTGCATCCCATGTACGTGCAAATGGTGGTGCATAGCATAAATCAAGCATACCTAATTGCATTGTTGTCATCTTTGCATAGATAGCTGTTGCTAATACATTTGTTCGTTGGACTGCATCTTTTTTACCTACAACTTGTCCTCCTAAAATCACTTTTGACTGCGCATCATATATGAGCTTAATGGCAATAGCTTCTTGACCTGGGTAATAATCTGTTTGATTTTTATCTACAATATAAACTGTTTTATAATCTAAATTCATACGCTTTGCTTCTTCTTCAGAAAGCCCAGTTCTTCCAGCTTCAATATCCATAACCTTGATACAACTTGAACCTAATGTCCCTTCAAAGACCATATTTTTTCCACCTAAGTTTTCACCAACAATACGTCCTAGTTTATTGGCACTTGTTGCAAGCGGAATATATGCTGGCTCTTTCTTTAATAAATGTGGTACTGTTGCACAATCTCCTGCTGCATAAATATTAGAAACAGATGTCTTGCCTTCATGATTTACAATAATCGCACCATTTCCTAACATTTCAATACCAGTATCTTTTAAAAACGCTGTACTTGGTCTTACACCTGTTGCTAAAATTACAAGATCTGCTTGAACTTCTTCTTTGTCTGTTACAATGTGTGTAACTGCCTTTTCTCCTTTTAAAGCAACTACTTTTGTATTTGTATAAAGTTTCACGCCATGGGCTTTTAATTCATCTTCTAAATAAACAGTAATCTCTTCATCAAAGACTTCTTTTAACACACGCTCTTCAAGCTGAAATACAGCTACTTCTTTACCACATTTTTTAGCAGCTTCTACTGCTTCAAGTCCAATAAAGCCTGCACCAATAATCCCCACTGTTTTAATTTCTTCTTTTTGAAGTTTTTCTTTTAAAATATGTCCATCTTCTAATGAACGCATTGTGTGTACATTTTCAATCTCTAGATTTTGAATAGGTGGTACAATAGCACTCGCGCCTGTTGCAATCATCATTTTGTCATAATAATCTTCAAAGATTTCACCAGTTGCTAAGTTTTTAACTTGAACCTTTTGTGCTTCTACATCCACATGAATGACTTCATGTGCTGTTTGAATATTAATCCCTGACTGTCTAAACTGCTCAGGTGTTCGAACTAACATTTGTTCATGATTATCAAAAAATCCACCTACGTAATAAGGTAATCCACATGCACCAAATGATACATAATTTTGTTTTTCATAAACTGTAATCTCAGCTTCTTTATCTACTCTTCTAAGTTTGGCTGCTGCACTCATTCCTGCTGCAATACCACCTACTATAATAAATTTCATTATTTAATCCTCTTTCATTCTTATTAATCTATTTAATTAACTTTTATAAGTCTTATTATCTTAAACGATAATTATTATTATGTCTGTTTTTACCACTTTTAGCAACTATATTTTTAGTTTTTATATGTTCTTATAGAGAAAACAACTAAAACCTTGGAATATACATGTACGTAAATTGTTTTCTCTCAATGATTTCACAGGACTAAAAATCATGAATAACTAAAATTTATAAATGTGAAATCTATATGCATGCTACAATATAAGAGCAATATAAGAGGCACCTTGCCAAAACAATACTGTTTTCAGCAAAGTGCCTCTATATCAAAATTTACTATTAGGATTTAGTATATGAAAACGCTACAAAATTATAGAGAAACCAACTAAAAAAATATACATGTACGTAAATTGTTTTCTCTCAATGATTTCACATGAGTAAAAATCATGAATAACTAAAATCTATAAATGTGAAATCTATATATAAGTTGCCTTGATTAGTTAGATAGATCTGCGCCTAAGTTACGATTTGCAAAATTGCTACTTGATTTAATCTTGAATAAGTCACCAATATTAATAGAGCCATCTGCATTACGCCATAATGTATGCACATCTGTACCAAGTGCTGGTGTACTAAGTGTTACAAAATCATTTGATGTAGGTCCTGTGATTTGCGTTCCTCTCATAGTAGAAACATTTACATCCACCTCTTGACGTTCTGCAATGTTATACCATTTTCCACCATTATAGAATACACAGTTTTCAGCTTCACCTTTGTATTTATCACTACCTACTTTACCAGTGCTAAATGCAATACAGTTTTCTAAGATATTATAAGAATTTGTTTTATCTCTTGCGAAGTCAATATTGCTCTTTGCACCACCATCTAAAGCATTATTAATACTTGTGCAGTTTCTTACTGTAATAGTTCCTGGATTACTATTATCTGTGAAACCATGGTTTTTATTTTCAAAAGCAATACAGTTTTCTACTACGTGAGAAACTGCAATTTTAGAACCGCCTAATTTAAATCCATTACCATCACTATTAGCTGTAAATGTACCTTCTGTTGTAGAACCATTTCTAAATGCAATACTATTTCTAATTGTTACTGCACCAATTGGTCCTGTAGCTGCTTTTGCATATAAGTCCCAACCATCATCTACGTTATTATAAGAAATACAACCATCAAATACATTGCCATTTCCACATGTTAATTTAGCTGCAAAACCATCTGCATTTTCACCTGTTGCAGGGTCATTATTATTATATGATGTACAATTTAAAATAAGGTTATCAGATGGCCAATCTGCAAAGTTTGATAAGCTAGAGGTTCTTCTGCTAATTTGCATACCTGTATCACGGTTACCCTTTGCAACACAAAGCTCTAATGTATTGTTTTTACCTGAAATAAAGAAACCATTATCTGCTGCACCTTCTACTGTGATGCCTTTTATATACCAGTAGCTGCCATCTAATTGAAGACCACGGTCATTCAAACTTGTATCACTCATATTATAAGGCTCTGCTGAAAAATCTAATACAACTTCTGCATCATCTAATGCTACTATAGATTTTAATTTGCCTGCTTCACCATTATTTGTATATGGAATAGTTAATTGGCTATCAAAATTATATGTACCACCTTGTAAATAAATTGTGCCACCTGCTTCTACTTTTTCAATAGCTTTTGTAAGAGACATTGGTGAGACTGTTGTTCCTGCACCATTATCAGATGCTCCTGGTGCTACATAAATAGCAGTTGCATCTACTACTGGTGTATCACCACTATTTTCTTTCTCTACAATTGTTACATTAATACTTACTACTCCTGAGAATCCCTCTACTGATCCCATAACTGTTTGTGTTCCTACACTATTTGTAATTGTTCCCCATGTAACAGCTACTTGTTTAGTTGTACCATCGCTTAATGTAGCTGTTAATGTACTTGGTAAAGTTATATTTTCACCTTCATACACAGTCACACTACTTGGCATTTGTACACTTGTAATTGTTACTTCTTCTACAGGTTTATCTGTACTTCCGCCTTCTGAATCCTGAAGGTCATAAATCGTATCGCCGCTAGCATCTACAACATTAAAGTAATCTACTGTTACTGTTGCATCGCATACTGCAATACCTACATTTAATGTATCTGCTATAAGGGCTGTTGTATTATTTTTGCTTTCACTGTCTGTAAATGTTTTAACTGCTGCTTCTGTAAAGTCTAAGCTATCTGAAACATACATACTATAAGTATTGCCTTCTTTAACGATACGTACATATTTGCCCACACTTGCATTACTTAAACTACCACTTGTACGAGAAGGCAAACGTAATTCATATGCACCAGAACCACTTCCTTTAAGACCAGCAGAAATATGTGCAGAAGTTGTATCCATGCCATTACGTACCATTAAATACGCTCTTGTATTTGAACTAGTGTTTTCGAGAGCTGAAATCTTCATTGTAGCTGTAAAATCTCCAGCTACTGGCACATAAGAAAAATTAATGTTATCATCTGCACTTTGCATCTTGCCACCTTCAGCAGAAATTACCATTTTTTGTCCACTTATACTTTCTTCACTGCTCACATCTGTTGAACCAATTATAGTTGTATTTTGTAAATCTAAATTCGCCGCAAAAATTGCACTATTAAAAGCCAAAGTGCTAGATACAATCATGGATAATCCTAATAATTTCGCCATAAATTTTCTACTCTTCATATAAAAAACACTCCTTATAATTTTTAATAATTATATTAATTATTATAATATTTAATATTTAATATTCAATATTTTTTAGCAAACTGTACTATTTTTTGCACTAAGATGTCATTTTCATCTTTTTATATGCACAAATTTTATAATACTTTTTTATTTTTATTAGTAATTTTAATAAAATTATTATTCTCCTAAAAAACATTTCAATATCAAGTCCTTACAACACACTATATAATTACATTTTTTAACATTTACTTTAACTAAATAATATTTTATTCTAAAAGAATAGGAAACTAGAAGAAATTCAATTTCCATCTTTTTACGGGAGGTTTTAATGATGATTGAATTCGAACTAACCCCACCTATGGGTTGGTACAGTGGCTTTAGTAATGACCCTACAACGGAAAGTTCTTTACTTACTGCCACTACCTATATTTCAGAGTACCTTAAAGCTTTTGGTTATGAATATATTATTATAGATGACAGTTGGTATGCTGGGGGAGAAAGCAATGAACATGGTTTTTATATTCCTACAGCTACACAATTTACATCCGCTGAAAATGGCATTGGTTTCAAATTATTAGCGGATTATATTCATCGCTTAAAACTTAAGTTTGGTCTTCATATTTCACCCTATGTTCCAGATAGTGCTGTTTTAAAAAACATTTGTTTACCTGATGGAAAAACACATATTGGCGAAATCACAAAACTAGTCAATGATCAATACGTTATTGATTTTGATAAATTTGGCGCAGCAAGTTACTATGAGTACTTATTTAAACTCTATGCAAGTTGGGGTGTAGACCTTATTTATATAGATCTTACTCAATTTAACTATGATGATTTATCTTACATATCTGATGCACTTAAAAGCTGTGACCGTAATATGCTTTTATATGTTGCTTCCCCTATCATAAATTATGATGAGGTCGATTACATTAGTCAGTATGCCAATATGTGGCCAATCAGTGACACCTTTCTTAATGGTTGGTCTGACATTCTAAAGGCTTTCGAACTTTGTAAGCTTTGGAATCCAGTAGTAGGTAATAACTCATGGCCAATTTTGCCTTTTATAGCCTCTGAACTAAAAAATAGATTTACACCCGATGAACAAATGACCTTATTAACCTTATGCGCCATCTTTAAATCTCCTATTATATTGGATGGTAACTTTAAAGACTTGCCCGATGAAATTCAAACACTTCTTACAAATATGGATGTGCTGTCACTCCTTAAGCATTCCCATGCTGCTTATGAACTCTATCATACTGATGAACATATTACTTGGACAACCCAAGCACCTGATGGTTCGCGCTATCTTGCCATCTTTAATACGACAGATGAAAGTTTCGTAATTACAACCAATCTCGGCTTACCAAGTACTTATAAACTTTATGACCTCTGGACGCACGAAAACCTGGAAGAAGTCACAGGTAACTTTGCGCTAGAAGTTCCATCCCATGGTGTTCGCTTAGTTAAGCTTATCGCACAATATTAAAATAGGCATAAAAATAGAGGATAGATAACTATCCTCTCAGATTGTTGACAAATGAATTTTCCCAAAATAAACTCACAAATTAAGTGAGGATTATTCAAGAAAATCTATTAAAATAGGGGTAAAAAGAGCAGTTTAGGTCCATTTTTACCTCTGTTTTCTATTTCTAGACTAGTAAAATACTATGGAAAAGTTAATTGTCTACAGCCTGAGAGGATAGATAACTATCCTCTTATTTTTATTATTCTACTTTAAATACATCTACAAGTTTTTGAAGCTCTACATTCAGAATATCTGGATGAATTTCTTCTAAGGCTTGTGTAATTTCTCCAATGATTTCTTCATGAAATGCTTCATGGAATTTATACACCTCAATGCCCTTATCCGTTAAATTAATGAAAATACGTCTTCTATCAGTTTTATCAAAATTTCGTTCAATATAACCTTTTTGAACAATACGATTTACACTAGTTGTTAGACTTCCCATTGTAATCTTTAATTTACCGGCTACTTCTGTCATTGTTTTTGGTTCTAGCCCCACTGCCTCAATCACATGTAACTCTGTAAAAGTTAAGTCTTTATACTCACTTTTATCTAAGGCTTCTTTCTCTGCTTCTACAATATAATTATACATATAAACTAATGCATTGTTGATTCGTTTTATTTTATCAGGCACGCTTCTCTCTCCTTGCTTCATCTTATTAGTAATTTCGCCTTGGCCCTTCCTGTACAAATCACCGCAATTAGCCTTATATAAATTAGCCAATAGCAAAAGTTAACTCTACTTCGCAAGCTTTCTTGCCATTTACAGTAGCAATTCCCTTTCCTATACCTATTGGGCCTTTTTGTTTGATAATTGTACATTCCAGTTCCAATACGTCTCCTGGTACAACCTTATTTCTAAACTTAGCTTCTCTAATCCCACCAAAGTATGCTATTTTCCCTTTATTTGCTTCTTGCGATAAAATTGCAATAGCGCCTACTTGAGCAAGTGCCTCTACAATAAGCACGCCTGGCATTACTGGTTCACCTGGAAAATGTCCTTGGAAAAAAGGCTCATTCATCGTAACATTTTTATAGCCTCTAGCCCCAGTGCCTCCCTCTAGGATTTCTGCCCGATCTACTAGTAAAAAAGGATATCTATGTGGAATAATTTCCATAATTTCTTTTGTATTTAACATATTAACCTCTCCATTTTTTCACAAGAATTGTTCCATTATGGCCACCAAAGCCTAATGAGTTACTCATTGCATATTCTACTTTGGCACATCTGCCTTCATTTGGTACATAATCAAGGTCACATTCTTCATCAGGTACCTTATAGCCAATTGTTGGTGGAATAAAGTCATCTTGTACTGCCTTAGCAATAACAATTGCCTCAATTCCTCCTGCTGCACCTAATAAATGTCCTGTCATAGACTTTGTAGAACTTACAGGTACTTTTGTATCTTCACCTAATACTTTCTTAATAGCTAATGTCTCACTTGAATCATTATAATGTGTACTTGTACCATGGGCGTTAATATAGTCTACTTGATCTGGATTAATATTCGCTTCTCTTATGGCATCTCGCATTGCCCTTGCTGCACCATCTCCATCTACAGCCGGAGATGTAATATGGTAAGCATCACCTGTTGCACCATACCCAACAATTTCGGCAATAATATGCGCACCACGTTCTTTAGCATGTTCTAAGGTTTCTAATATAAGTATACCTGCACCTTCACCTAAAATAAACCCATTTCTTTCTTTATCAAAAGGAATAGATGCCCTAAGTGGGTCCTCTGATTTACTAAGTGCTGTAAGTGCATTAAACGATGCAATAGCAAGATGCGTTATACAAGATTCTGCACCACCTGCTATAATCATATCACTATAACCATGCTTTAGATTTCTATAAGCTTCACCTATACTATGTGTTCCTGAAGCACAAGCAGTTACAATAGATGTACATATACCTTTTGCGCCTGTATAAATAGCCACATTACCTGCTGCCATATTGGCAATGCTCATGGGTATGTATAAAGGTGAAACGCGTTTGCCACCTTTTTCTTTAAGTCTAATGGTTTCATCTGAAGTGCCTTGTAAGTTACCAATGCCACTTCCAATAATAACACCAACTCTAGTAGCATCCATTTCTGCCATATCCACATTAGCATCCTTTAGTGCTTCCTTAGCCGCATAAATAGCATATTGGCTAAACTTTGCAAGTCTCTTCTGCTCCTTGCGGTCCATATATTTTTCTGCTTCAAATTCTTTTACAAGACCAGCTACATGAACATCAACGCCTTCTGCTTTTTGATCTTCACTTAATAATGAAATACCACAAACCCCTTCTTTAATATTATTCCAAAAAGCCTCTACACTATTTCCTAAGGGCGAAACAACCCCCATCCCTGTAATAACAACTCTATTTTCCATATTAATCTCCCTTCAAAATTACATTGCCATTCCACCATCTACACGAATGACTTCTCCTGTTACATAACTTGCCAAGTCACTTGCTAAAAATGTTGCTACCTTAGCAATTTCTTCTGGATTACCTAATCGCTTTAATGGAATTTGTTTGCTCATCTCCTCTTTAACACTCTCTTTAAGTACCTTTGTCATATCAGTTTGAATGAAACCTGGTGCAATTGCATTGACCCTAATATTTCTTGAACCATATTCCTTAGCAATCGTTTTTGTAAATCCAATAATACCAGCTTTAGAAGCTGCATAATTACATTGACCTACATTACCACTAAGGCCTACAACTGAAGCTATATTTATAATTTTTCCACCTGTTTTAAGCATTGACTTTACAGCAAACTTTGTACAATTAAAAACACCCTTTAAATTAACATTAATAACTGCATCAAATTCTTCCTCTGTCATTCTTGTGAGCAGCATATCTTTTGTAATACCTGCATTATTTACTAAAATATCCACTTTACCATATGTAGACACTGCTATTTTAATAAGTTCTTCTGCTTCTTTAAAAGAGGTAACATCTGCACGTACTGCCATAGCCTTGCCGCCTTCAGCCTTTATGGTTTCCACTACAGACTCTGCTGCCTCTTTTTCAAAATCTCCTGGATAGTTGACTACTACAGTTGCTCCTTGACGGTGATACATTAATGCAATCTCTTTTCCTATTCCTCTTGCACTACCTGTTACAATTGCTACTTGGTCTTTTAACATAATTCTTCTCCTAACGCTTCTATAGTTTTTTCAAAGGAAGCCATATCTTCAACATTGAAAACACGTACTTCTTTTGTAATCTTCTTTACTAAATTACTTAGAACACATTTAGGTCCAACTTCTACAAATGTATCAAATCCTTGCTCTAATAAATACAGAATACTTTCTCTAAACCTTACGCCATGTGTAATTTGAAGTGGTATATTTAAGGCTGCTTCTTTTTCATTCATTGGCATAGCTGTGACATTACTAATAATTGGTATTGTAGGTTCATTAAATACCAATTTTTTGGCATCTACTTCTAACCTTTCTGCTGCTTCATTCATTAACGGACTGTGAAAAGCGCCACTTACTTTAAGTGGTACAACTCTTCTAGCACCTGCTTCTTTAAAACAAGGTTCAGCGATTTCTAAGGCCTTACTCGTTCCTGCTACTGTTACTTGACCTTTGCAATTATCGTTGGCCACTGTAATAACTTCTCCTGTTTCTTCCCTTGCTTTATCGCAAATCTCCTTAATCTTTTCCACATCTAGCATTGTCACGGCACACATGCCACCTGGATTGTTAGTTGCACATTCATCCATATAGCTCGCCCTTTTTTCCACTAACCTTAAAGCTTCTTCAAAACTTAAGATATTACTTGCTGCAATAGCATCGTATTCGCCTAAGCTAAACCCTAATACAGCATCTGCCTTAATCCCCTTAGTCTCAAAGGCTTTAAAAACTCCATAATTTGTTGTAAATAAAGCTAACTGTGTATACTTTGTTTGATTAATAACTTCTTTTGAATCTTCAAAGCAAACTTCTTTTATATCCCATCCTAAAATATCATTTGCCTTATCAAATACCTCTTTTGTTTCACGAAAATTATCATATAATTCTTTGCCCATTCCTACATATTGAGCGCCTTGACCTGGAAATAATAGTGCTAGTTTCATCTTTTCTTCACCCTTACCTTTTTTCTTTCTCGGCCTTTGTCATTCATTTAGATGGCACTAAAGGTGTTTTTTTATATTTTGTCTGCCATTATCATTTGCAAAAAAGGGGTAGCAATTTTATATATTATATTTGCCCCCCCTTTTAGTTTAATTATTGTTTGCTTGTAATGTAATCAATAGCATCTTTTACTGTTTCAATTTTTTCTAAATCTTCATTTTCGATGGATACATCAAATTCTTCCTCGATTCCCATAACAACTTCAAACAAGTCTAATGAATCTGCACCTAAATCGCCACGGAAACTTGCTTCCATTGTTACTTCGCTAGGGTCAACACCTAATTTATCCACAATAATATCTTGTAATTTTTCAAACATTTCTTTTCCTCCCGTATAATATAATTTCAACACTTTGCTTTTCAAAGCATCAATCACTCAAAGTATATCCTTGCTACAAATAATTGTCAATAATTTTAATTGTCTTTTTTATTTTCTGTATTCATCTAAAATATTTCACATATATTTTTTATCTAAATCCCTTGTATCTATATATATTTCTCATTATAATAAAGCTTAACAGAACATATGTTCGCATTAATATCTAACATATTAAATTATTCTATTTTTAAATGAGGCGACAATTTATGGAACTAAATGAAAAATTAAAAATCCTGTCAGACGCAGCTAAATATGACGTTTCTTGTTCTTCTTCTGGTTCCAATAGAAAAGGAAAATTAGGGGAATTAGGCGCTGCGGCTACAAGCGGAATCTGTCATAGTTTTACACCTGATGGCAGATGCATTTCTCTTCTTAAAATATTACTGACCAATTACTGCATCTATGATTGTGCTTATTGTATCAACAGGCGCTCCAATGATGTGGAGCGTGCAGCTTTTACACCTGAAGAAGTTATTCGTCTCACGATTAACTTTTATAGACGCAATTATATAGAAGGCTTATTCTTAAGCTCAGCCATTATTAAAAATCCTAACCATACAATGGAAATGCTTTTACAAGTTGTTAAGAAGCTACGTACAGAAGAAAATTTCAATGGTTATATTCATCTAAAGGCTATTCCGGGTGCTAGCGAAGAACTCATTCATGAAGCTGGATTATATGCAGACCGTATGAGCGTTAATATTGAGTTACCTTCTGAGCACTCTCTTAAACTACTTGCCCCTGATAAAAGTAAAAAAGCTATTCTGGCACCAATGCGTAGTATCGGTACGCATATTATGTCAGCTAAAGAAGATCGAAAAAACTCTAAAAAGGCCCCCCTTTTTGTACCTGGCGGTCAAAGTACACAGCTTATCATTGGCGCAACTCCCGAAACTGATCTTAATATCTTAAATTTAAGTGAAAATCTATATAGTAAATATAACTTAAAAAGAGTTTATTACTCTGCCTATACCCCTGTTAATACTGGCGGTGCACTCCCTGAGCTTAAGACACCACCTACACTTAGAGAGCATAGACTTTACCAAGGAGATTGGTTACTACGCCTTTATGGCTTTAAGGCTCACGAACTTTTAACTGAAGAAAAGCCTCAATTTGATATTCACCTTGACCCTAAATGTAATTGGGCCCTTAACAATCTTCATCTTTTTCCTATAGAGATTAATAAGGCGCCCTATGAACTGCTCCTTCGTGTACCTGGCATTGGTATTCGCGGCGCTAAGAAAATTGTAATGAGCCGTCGTATTGCACCGCTTAACTATGACGACCTCAAAAAGTTAGGCATTGTTCTTAAACGTGCACAGTTCTTTATCACCTGTAATACTAAATATTATGGCAGTACTGATATTGATGATGTCCAAATCCGTCGCAAGCTTGTACCACAATTTGCTTCAGATGAACCTGCACCCTATGAACAGCTTAGTTTATTTACAATGCCGCCAAATTCATCCTCTAAGCTTCTAATTCCTAATACAGCTTCTCCTATTAAACCGTTATTATTAGAAGATACTGCATCTGCCTTAACTGGTGAATTATAAATATAAATGAAAGGATTACTCTGATGGTTGATTACTTATATGATGGGTCCTTTGACGGTCTCCTCACTTGCATCTTCTATGCCTATAAAGACAAAAAAGCATCTTCTATATTTCGAGAAGATGCTTATCACCCTAGCCTTTTAACAACTGCATTAGGCGTTCCAACTGAAGAAGATAAAGCGACTAGGGTACACGATAGTATTGTAAAAAACTTATCTTTTTCTACTTTATCCAATGTTTATTACTTATATCTTAGCGAATATGAAGACGCTGAAACGCTGGCACTTCAATATTTAAGACTCTGCTACAAATACACCGATAAAATAAATCTTGCTAAAAACAATGATATTATCCGAAAAGTAGACTTATATACTAAACGTGTAGGACATGAAGCCCATCGTTTTACAGGTTTCGTCAGATTTGAAGAAATAAGTCCTATGGTCTTTTACTCAAAAATTGAACCTGACCATTTTATATTACCACTTTTAATGGAACACTTTGTAAAACGTTTTTCTGATCAATCCTTTATCATTCATGACTTAAAAAGACAGGTAGCGCTTGTTTATAATACAAAAGAAGCCTTTCTTCAAAGTCTCTCTAATGAAGAACAGCTTAAACTATTAAAGGCACCTAATAACGACCCCTTTATCAACTTATTTAAAACGTATTATAAAGCTACCACTATTACAGAACGTATTAATATAAGAAGGCGTAATGCTTTTATTCCTAAACGCTACTTCAAACACTTAGGAGAACTTTAAAAGTATGCCTAAGATAGACTTGCTATACCTCTAAAAAGGGACTATGCATTTGCAATAGTCCCTTTTTAATTTATTATAGAATATTATTTTCGCCTAAGGCTCCTTTTAGAATTTGGAGGGCTGCTGTGTGCATCATTGCACCATTTATTGAACCACAAAGCTGTGAAAGTACTTTTGGTTTAATACCTTTATCAAACAATTCTAAAGCTGTTGCCATAATGCTTGTATCTGTATTTAATCCTGCTAAGTATACTTCTTTCACTTGATTTTTTTCTAATAACTTTGCCACATCTACTGTTAAACTTGTATATGTCGATTTCATGATTACAATATCTGCAAGTGTACTTACGTTTTCTACAAGTTTTGCATGTGGGCTTAACATTGTCATATCTTTCATATTTAATTCTGACTTATGTAATGATTCCATCTTATTAATAAAACGGGTTGCAATTACTAAATCATAGTTAAAGTTATTTACATGTTTTTCAATATCTTTTGGTATATGTTTGGTTGCGTCATTGATAAATCCTTCTTGCACATCAATCACTAATAATATTTTCATTGTTTTACTCCTCTTACTTCTTATACTTTA
This sequence comes from Cellulosilyticum sp., assembly GCF_982396655.1. Taxonomy (NCBI): domain Bacteria; kingdom Bacillati; phylum Bacillota; class Clostridia; order Lachnospirales; family Cellulosilyticaceae; genus Cellulosilyticum; species Cellulosilyticum sp. The sequence continues at coordinate 19,542 of NZ_CEVXFV010000061.1, forward strand.
ACTTTTCCATAATGATTTTGGAATAAATCCAAATAATACTGGTGCCGAAGAGCCATTTGGCAACATATATAAAATTTCACTATTTGTGTTGGCATGGGCTGTTCCTACTAGGGCAGCTACCTTCTGATTATTTAATAAATCTTCACCTGGTGCATTAAACACCTTACTATTATTCCATTTAAGTGCGCCTAAATAACCGCCTCCACGGGCATTTAGGATAATCCCCATATCTTCATTACATTTTATTTTAATATTTATCGGTAAACCATAGTTGCCTTTATTTCTAACAACTGTACCTGTTAAGGCATCTTTTCCTTCTAGCCATTCACTACTTTCTCTTCCTATTACAAGTTTAGCTGGCTCTTGTAAGTCCTCAATACTTATTGTATACTCCCTTTTTATCACATCAAATGTTCCTCTTATGTGTGTCCCATCTGCTGGAAGAACTGGAAGTTTAGATACATTATCTATTGAAGAGTTACAATCCATTGCTACCACCGTAAATATAACATTGCCTTCTGCATAAAAATCTAAAAGCCCTGTTATAATTTCATTTGTTTCCCATGGACCATTTACACTGCTATTATAAATACAAGTTTGCTCACCTTTTTTAATCGTATAATTTTTAGCTACTTGCCCTTTAAAGTATGTACTAACTGCCGCTTGACCACTACTTAAAATATGAGGACTTGGTCCTTTAATTGCTTCATTACTAATTGTTAATTTAATTGGACTTTCTTCTTTAGTCGTGGCAAGAATCATAAGCTTTTTGTTGAAGTCTGTTGCATTGGCATGATGAATGAGTATCCTTCCCTTTTGACTTGCCGTTTCTCTGTATAAAATACCACTGCTTGGTATACTTTCTGGTGAGTTACTCATAATAAGACTTCCTTTTTCATCCGCCACGCTCACGCTTGCAGCTTCTTCTAGACTAATAAAAGTATTATAATCCTTGTCTACATAACCATCAATCAAATCACCTGGTTTACCTTCACTAAAAAGATATTCACCATTTCTGATTTTCTCATCTTCGCTAATGATAATAATACAAGTTGCCTTATTAGACCAATTGCCTCTTTCATCTTGTAACTCTACACTTATTTCATATTTGCCTGGTTTTTTAAGGTACTTAGGTTTTCCTGAAATGGTACTACCACCTGTTGTTAAATTCTTATAGCGCCACCTTTGTCCCTTTATTTCTAGGTCATTAGGATTATTTAGCGTATAAGTAAACGACAGCTTCTCACCTTTTGCATAAGTTGTCTTAGAGGGTTTAAAACTTGTAATTTTAATAGGTACTGGCTCAGTAATCTTAAGTTTACGACTGGTCCATAAGCTCCAATTATTATTCGAGTCCCTTACACGTAAAAAGATTTCATGCTCTCCTACTTTTAAACTACTTATTAATGTCTTTAAATTACTACTGGTCTTTTTCTGATTATTAATAATAACCATCCATTCCCTTTTTGTAATTGCTGTTCCGTTTTGTCCATAGCTTGTATCTACAGTTTCAACCATTTCGCCTAACTCATATGCTGCCTTAACGAATTGAAACTGTGCAATTGGACTTTCTCCATTTCCTAAAACAACACTGCTTAAAGTTAAAAACATCATACATCCTATAATTAGTCTTATGTATCTTTTCATCTTTTCCCCTATTTTTTATATTTTTAGGCCAATAGCCCCCTATATATATCGGCTTATCATCTATTATTATACACCAAAATATACTATCACTGTATATGTAACTATCACTTATTTACAAAAATTAGAAAACCCCCTAGTCGTTTGTGGTGTATGCGGGCCACTCATCCTAGGAGGTATCATTATAATTATTATTTGTACTCTTTAAGACTTATTGTAAGTTATAAACTACTATCTAGCATCAGCTGTAATGTCTAATAGTAGTATAATATTTAATATTAAAATAATATTTTACATCAGAATAATATCTAGTACTAAAATAAAATTTAATATTATAACAATATTTAATAACGTTTTCGTTTGAAAGTTAGAGCAAAGATTAGACCACCTACTAAAAGTATACCGCAAACTACTGCCATAATTTTATCCTGATCTGACATTTGCGTTTGTGTCGCTTGACCAGGTGTACCATTGTGTCCTCCACCCATGTTTTCAAACATCTTCTTCATTTTAAATAAGCTCTCTAGTGCGCTCTCATCTACGCCTAATGCTGTAATTTGAGTCTTTTGTTCTTCTGTAAGTTCTGACACAGAAGAAACCTCTCCAATAATGCTCATAATCTCTTGCATTGTTTCCATATCTACATTTGGCATATTTTGCATGCCGCCACCTTGTTGTTCTGGCTCATTGCTTTGTACATTATCAGCGCCCTGATTTCCTTGTGACATTGGCGCGGATTGATCTGCACCTTTATCTGCCATTTTATCTCCACCAGGCCCACCTTTACCGCCATTTTGTTGCCCCATTGCCATAAGGTTCATAGTTGTCTCAATGGTACCATATTCAGTAGAAGGCTGCTCACCGGAAATCTGTGCCTTAACACTTGTTGTACGGTCTATGCCATATTGCTTGAGTTCTTTTATACCAGATTGATATTCATCATACGTATAAAAAGCAGTTGCATCATTTTTCACATAGTCGCCTATTAAAGTATCTAATTTATTAATTGTTTCTTCGTATTTACCACTTGTAATATATTTGTCTACTAACTCTTGTAAATAGCTATGATACATTTCCTTGTATGCATCAACTTCTAATAACTTAGAAATAAGTGGGCTATTTTCCATACTATCTGTTACAGGTGCATCAATTGGGAAGTTAATAACCTTACTTGCATCTGACATTTCAAATGCACCAAATGCTAAGTTATAATCCCAAGGTAAAATTTGAAGCTTACCATCTTCTTCATATAAGTAGAAGTTATGTTTCATATTACCTGCATAACTATCTAAATTTACAAGGAATGTATTGACTGCAAAATACTTAAGTACTTCTTCTACATCAATGCTTTCTTCTAGATTGGTACCTTCATTAAGATTCTTAAGAATACCAATAAGAGTTTTGTAGTCATTTTCAGTTGTTTTCTTGAACACTGTATAATTAAAAATGCTTGAATAGCTACTGATTTCATCATCTGAGTACACTAAGTTTGCGCCACCTGATGAGCCCATACCACCCATGCCACCTGGCCCTTTCATTTGACCTTTATTGTTCCCATCTTGTCCATCATTTGGCATTTGTGGCATATCTGTATTATTTCCGCCTTGTGTACCTTCTGGCATTTGTGGCATATCTGTGTTATTTCCGCCTTGTGTACCTTCTGGCATTTGTGGCATATCTGTGTTATTTCCGC
>NZ_CEVXFV010000062.1:0-21935 GCF_982396655.1 Cellulosilyticum sp.
GTACTTGATTATTTTTTGGACGATACCTAATTAATGTCTTAACTTAATGACATTGCTCCAATAGGGGTGCTTTTTTCATACCTATTTTCCCCATTAAATTGAGTAAAATAATAAAAATTGCATATAAATAAGCTATAAGCATAAGAGGAGGCAACAAAGTGAAAATGACAACAAAGCAGAAGCTAAAGTATGCAATTTATATTTTATTGGTGGTGGTAATGAGTATAACCAGTGTACCACGCATATGGGCGAAGGAACATTTTGTAGTTTGTATTGACCCGGGGCATCAAGCTAAAGGTGATCCTAAGGGCGAACCTATTGCACCAGGTTCAGAAAATAAAAAAGCCAGAGTTGCTTCAGGGACAACAGGTGTAGCAACGAAAAAGCCAGAGTATGCTGTAAACTTAGAGGCAGCGCTTATTTTAAAAGATTTACTGATGCAAAAGGGCTATGAAGTGGTGATGACAAGAGAAGTTAATGAGGTGAATGTCAGCAATGTAGAGCGGGCAGAAATTGCAAATAAGGCACAGGCTGATATGACGATTAGACTTCACTGCGACAGTATCGGCAATGGCGGAAAAAGTGGCGCAGTGCTTATTGTACCTTCCAAAGCAGGCACGCATACTGCAGGTATTTATAAACCAAGTTATGATTATGCCCAACTTTTAAAAAAGACACTAGAAGGCAAAGGTGTTAAAGTGAATGGTATTTTTGAGCGCGGAGATATGACTGGATTTAACTGGTCTAAAGTACCCGTTGTTATTTTTGAAATGGGCTTTATGAGCAACTGGAATGAAGACCGCATGCTTTCAGACAAAGGCTACCAGCAAAAACTTATGGAAGCCGTAGTAGAAGCGCTAGACGAATATAATAAAACCCTAAACTAAAGAGACAAAAAGAGCAGATTCTAGTTTTCCTAGAATCTGCTCTTTCATTATATTGCCAAGTTTAATAGAAGTGAGCTGATATTAACAATGTACAAAATTGCACTCATGCAAATATAAGTTTAAGAGAAGTGTGTTTTTCATGATAACCCATTAACTTTTCTTTTCCCCCACCTAGGAGTCTCAAAAAACAGAGCTAGGCACTTGGGCACATGCAGGCTGCCTTCGAACTTAGATCCTCACAAATTACGGAGAGTGCAGAATGCATGTGCCCAAGTGCCTAGCGGCCCTATTTTTTAAGCCCCACTCCTAGTAATATACATTGATGAGGTGGAAACGGATATTTTTGTTGCTCCAACCTAAATCATATGGGACTAGGAGGCGGTCAGTATTGTGGCAAGTAACAAGTGGATAACCCTTAGAATCTAAGCCTGTGACTGTGGAGATATGAACGATTTTTCCTTTTTTCTCATAAGCAACAAAATCACCGGGGCGCAGATTATAGGCTTCTTTATAAATTTCTTGATAGGTACCTTTGGCAATATAGCCAGCACGTCCGCTGCCTACCATATAATTTTTAAAAGCTTGTGCATTGACCCAGGCCTTTGTACCATTACGGTCACAGTAATTCCAGGTGCCATTTTTTCGGAATTTCCCGCCTTCATATAAGATTTGAGAGGCGAAGTTTGCACAATCTCCGCCATCAGGATTAAAGTTTTTGTAAGCTTTATTATATTTAAATAAAAACTCATTGTCCGTACTTACGCCGCAGTATTTATGTGCATAGTCTACAGCACATTGGGTGCGTTCATCTAGTTTATAGTCAGGTGCTTTTTGTGCCATAATATAATTTCTGATTTGATCTGATTTAATATTTTCAAGGTTTAAAGAATCAGCGAAAGGATCCGTGTACCACTCTTTTGTAATAATATAATGGTCCCCATCTTCTTTTAAGTTAATATAGTGAGAGGTACCAAGGCGAAAAGTATTAGGGACATCTGGTTGATCTAAGTAACTATAAGTAAATTCAGTGGCATTAAAGCAGAGAATACCGTATAAACCAGGTTCTTTTTCCTTTACCTTTCTGAGTTTAATCTGAGATTCAATTTTATCAAATTTGATGCCTTGTTTCTCGCCCCAGTTCTCAAAATATTTTATTTTTTGAGCTTCACTCTCATATGCCCAAAGGCTGACTTTAATGTTTAAGTTATAGTGAGATTTTAGGCCTTCTGTATCAGAACAAAGAATACATGCATTACGATTTTTAAAGAGTTCTTCTAACACGGGTACAAATTGTTCTCCTAGGCTTTGTTCATTAGGCTCCACAGCAGTTGTTGTTTCCTGGCCCGTTGATTTAGTCACTTCATTTTCAATAACGAAGTTTGGAATGGGTCTTTCGGCCCAGGCATTTAGTGGGCATATAAAAAAAGATGATATAAAAAACAACGTTCTTAAATAAAATTTTAAATTTTTCAATTTTTTATCCCCTTTTGTCTTTGTTTTTCGCTATAATATAGTTTGTGCTAATCGCAAAATAATATAAACAGAAAAAATATTTGCCTAATATTTACAAAAAAAATTATATGGGGTGTAAAAAATGGATTATTTAAGTTTATATAGTATGATCTTGTTAGCGAGTATGATATCAACTATTATATTATTTACTGCAATGTGGATTTATGAAAAGGATAAAACCTTAATAATATGGCTTATAGGGACAAGTATCTGTGCAATTGGAATTTTAGGTGGGCTTATTGGATACTATAGTAATTATTATGACATAGGATTCATTGGTCATTGGATGTATTATATAGGAGAAGGTATTTTAATTGTTGGATGTTTTAGGCTGATAATACAGAAAACAAGAAAAATGAAAACGGTTTATAGTTTTCAAAAAATATTTTTTGAAACACTGGGTATATTGATATTTATAATGGCTATAACTGGTGGGCAATTAAAAGAATTTACAATTTTCTTTGGTATTTGGTACATAATAGTTGCCATTATATTGCTACTATATGGTAAACAACATGGATTAAATAAAACTATTTTCGGTGGCGCATTGCTTGCACATGGTGTCATGCTTATTGTAATTAATATATGGAATAAGTTTAATGAGGTACGTCTTATAATCGGTATCATGTATAGCATAACCTATGTTTTACTAGCAATAGGGATTATGCTGATATATTATTACACGAGTTTAAGACAATTAAATGAAAGTTTTTCACTAGTAGATGAAATACTGCATAATACACCATATGTGCTAAAGAAGGTGGATTGTGAAGGAAATGTTATTTATAGTAATAATGGTTTTAAATGCATTTTAGGCTATGACGAGGATTTAGTAAAAATAAATCAGCTTAGAAATTATGTACATGATAAAGATTTGCTGCATATTGATCAAATGATTGATAGCTTAAAACCTGATAGGGGAAGTGCGAAGTTTCAACTAAGGCTTAAACATCGCAATGGCTATTTTATATGGATGGGAATAGATGTTAATCCGATTCTCAATAAGGAAGGCATAAAAATAGGCAGTGTCGTATGTTGTAAGGATATTACGACAGAGAAGATTACCTATACAGATTTAATGAAGAGTCAGCGTAAATTCTATCAGCTTTTTCAGGGGATTCAAGATGCTATTTTCATTGTACCTTTTTCAGAAGATTATGTGCATAGTCATTTTAATCAGTTCAATAAGGCAGCGTGTGACAACTTCGGCTATGATGAATATGAGTGCAAACAAATGAGTCTGGCGGACCTTGATAATCGTTTTTTAGATAATAAAGATACAAGACAGGGCAAAAGTTATGAGGAATTATTACAAACGTTATTAAAAGAGCAAAAAATTGTTTATGAAACCGATTATAGGACTAAAGATGGTAGACTGATTCCAGTGGAGGTAGCAGATTATAAGTTTACTTTAAATAATAAGGCAATGATTATGTCCGTTGTCAGGGACATTTCAGAGCGTAATATTATCAAAGAAGTAAAGGCACTAGAGAAGGTCAAAAGCGAATTTTTAGCCAATGTGTCTCACGAACTACGTACACCTTTAAATGTTATTATTGTAACCCTGCAGTCTCTGGAAATTTATATAGGGGACCTTTGTAAGGAGATAGGACGTGAAGATGAAAAAGGTAAACGTTATACAGATATTATGAAACAAAATGCGTTAAGACTTTTAAAACTTGTCAATAATTTTATGTGTATGGCAAAAATCGAAGCAGGTTTTTATGAAACCAATAAGCAGAATTATAATATTGTAAGTTTAGTAGAGGATATAAGTAATTCCGTACTGCCTTATATTCAGGAAAATGACATTACCTTTGAATTTGATACGGATGTTGAAGAAAAGGTAGTTGCCTGTGATGTGGAAATGATAGAAAAAATTATTTTAAATCTCATCTCTAATGCTGTGAAATTTACAGGACCTGGTGGAATCCTCCTTATTAACATTAAGGATAAAAAGGATAAAGTACAAATCATCGTTGAGGATTCAGGCGTTGGTATTCCTAAAAAGAAACAGAAGGTAGTATTTGAGCGCTTTAGACAAGCAGATAAGACATTTACAAGAAAGCAAGAAGGATGCGGAATCGGTTTATCACTGGTAAAACACTTTGTAAAAGAGCACAATGGCACAATTCAGCTTGAGAGTGAAGTTGGAATCGGCAGCAAATTTATTATAGAGCTTCCAGCATTTGAAGATGAAAATACGCCGTATTTAGAATATGATTTTGATGGTGCAGGTGACACCGTATATAAGCGTGCTTTAGAGTTCTCAGATATTATTAACCGGAAGGTTGAGTAGTGTTAAAAATAGGAAAAAAGGGACAAGATTCATTATAAATTTATAGGAAGTACTATATAATAATAGTAAGAGCATATAAAAAGGAAGGTAGAAAAAGCGTGGATTGTATAAGTATTATTGTTCCTATCTATAATGCGGAGCAGTATTTAGAGAAATGTATAGATTCAATTTTAAATCAAACTTATCAAAAATTAGAAGTTATTTTAGTCAATGATGGTTCTAAGGACAACAGCTTAGAAATCTGTAAACAGTATGCGGCAAGGGATAGCCGTGTGGTTGTAATTGATAAAAAGAATGCAGGCGTAGCGCTTGCTAGAAATACAGGTCTTAAGGTAGCAACGGGTAAGTATATTGGCTTCGTGGACCCAGATGATTGGCTAGAACCGAACATGTATGAGAAGCTTTATGAAGGTTTAAAAAAGTCACCGTATCCGATTTGTTTATGTAATTACTATAAAGACACTAAAAAGCGTAGCAGCCCTAAATGTTTCGCATTTAAAGAAACAGCATTAGATGCAGAAATGGTGCGAAAAAAGATTATTCCAGATATGATAGGTATGGACGATATTATTCCAAGATATGTGTACATTATGGGGTGTGTGTGGCGTGGATTATTTGAGCGCCAGTTTATAGAAGAAAATAATTTGCATTTTGAACCAGGCATTACGATTATGGAAGACCTTGTGTTTATGGTACAGTCTCTTTTAAAAAGTGAGGGCGTGCAAATTGAACCAGGTGTGTATTATCATTATGTGCAAAATCCTAAATCCATTCTTCATTCATACAATAAAAAAATGTGGGAAGACCAAGTGCGTGTCCATAATTTATTAGAAAAAAGCGTAAGGCAAGCAGGTATGGAAGAAGAAGTGCGCAACCGTTTAGACTTACGTTATATTGGAATGGTCATAGCAGCTCTCCGTAATGAAACATTTGTCAAAAATGATCAGGAGCTGAAGGAACGCCTGATCAATATCAAAGAGATTTGTACAGATGATAAGCTGAAGGTAGTTTTAGAGCGTGTCAAACCAATTCAAATGCCACTTGTAAAGGATGAAAAAGAAGAAAAAGATTTAGATAGTGAAAGCTTAGTACGTATTGCGCAAATCAAAGAACTCGCACGAACAACGACAAAGGCAAAGCGCAAAAAGACCCGTAAACTTTCAGAAACAGCTTCCGTAAAAGATGCAAGCAAACGAAAATTAAAAGAAAAACGACGTCTCATAAGAAGTGAAATTGAAGATAAAGAGGCGCTTAAAGATGAAGTGAAAGTTAAAGGGAGCTCTAAGATAAAGGGCGAATTAAAACTTAAAAGTAAGTCAAAAGACAAGAACAAATCAAAGTATAAAAATGAGTTAAAAGATAAAAGTGAAGAAAAACTTAAAAATGAAAAACGTATTATTAATTTAATTAGTAAAAAAGAAATTAAAAAAGAGAAAAAAGAAAACCGTAAAGAGAAGAAGGAAGTACTAGATTAGCCAGTCTTTACAAGAAACATTTAGGTAGGTATAATAAGGAAGATATAAAAATATGTAAGTAACCTTTCACCCGTATGGGTGGAAGGCTTTTATAAATAGAAAATACAAATGAAAAGGTAAGGTGGAAACATGAGTTTACAACAATTAGCAGATTTAATTTTCCCAGATATCACAAAGGTACCAGCAGACTATATTAATATGTATCCCAAAAGAGCATTAAAAGAAGGCGCAAAAGTAACACGTTATGCACCAAGTCCAACAGGTTTCCAACATATTGGTGGTGTATTTGCAGCACTTGTTAGTGAAAGAGTTGCGCACCAAAGCGGCGGAATCTTCTACCTTAGAATTGAAGATACAGACCAAAAAAGAGAAGTAGAAGGTGCAATTGATGATACAATTGCAACAATGCACAACTTCGGTATGGACTTTGATGAAGGTATGACAGGCCAAGAAACATCAAAAGGTATTTACGGTCCATACAAACAAAGTGAACGTGAAGAAATCTATAAAACATTTGCAAAAGACCTTATCGTAAAAGGCCTTGCATACCCATGTTTCTGCACACCAGAAGAATTAGAAGCGATGCGTGAAAAACAAATGGCAGCAAAAGTAACACCAGGTTGCTACGGTGAATATGCAATCTATAGAAACTTATCAGCTGATGAAGCGATAGAAAAAATCAAATCAGGTATGCCATATATCCTTCGTTTAAAATCACCAGGAAATGCAGAAGCGCGTGTACAATTTACAGATCTTATCAAAGGTGAAACATCATTCCCAGAAAACGTACAAGATGTTGTTATCATAAAAGCTGATGGGCTTCCAACATACCATTTCGCACATGCAATTGATGACCACTTAATGGGTACAACTACAGTAATCCGTGGAGAAGAATGGTTATCATCACTTCCAATCCATGTACAACTCTTTGATGTACTTGGTTTCGAAAGGCCAGAATATGCACATATTCCAAACGTTATGAAATTAGATGGTGATTCTAAACGTAAACTTTCAAAACGTAAAGACCCAGAAAGTGCTGTAAGTTACTATAAAGAAGAAGGATATCCAAGAGCTTCAGTAGTAGAATACCTCTTAAATATCATCAACTCTACATTTGAAGAATGGCGTATGGAAAATCCTAAAGCTGATTACTTAGACTTCCCAGTAGCACTTGATAAAATGAGTAAAAGTGGGGCACTCTTTGACCTTATTAAATTAAATGACGTAAGTAAAGATGTTATTTCAAAAATGCCAGCAGAAGAAGTTTATACACTTTACACAGCATGGGCAAAAGAATTTGATAAAGAAATGTATGACATCGTAACAGAACATGAAGAAATGTCAAAAGCAATCTTTAATATTGATAAAGAAGGTCCAAAACCACGTAAAGACTTCGGAAAATGGTCTGAAGTAAAAGAAAAAATCTGCTACTTCTACAATGAATTATTCAAAGATGAAACAGAAGTAGAACTTCCAAAAACAGTAACAGTGGAAGAAGCAAAAGAAATTATCACAGGTTATAAAGAAGTTTATAACTTCAATACTGACCAAGAAACATGGTTCGAAGAACTTAAAGCGTATGCTGTAGCAAATGGCTATACAGCAGACCGCAAAGCTTATAAAAAAGAGCCAGAAGCTTTCAAAGGAATGGTATCAGATGTAGCTGGTGCTGTAAGATCAGCTTTAACACATAGAACAAATACACCTGATTTATATACAATCATGCAAATCATTGGAGAAGATGAAGTAAGAGCACGTTTTTCAAGCTTCATCGGGTAATAGTGTTATTGTAGACGTTCGTTTAGAAGTCTCCTATAACATACCCTCTGCAGCTAGAGAAAGTGCTGGGAGGGAAGAAGAGAAAAAAGAAAAGTTAATGAGTTACTTTGTGGAAAAGCCGCTGCGGGAATGCAGCGGCTTTTTAGATTGGTGAATTATAATTGGCTATGTCAAATTAAGGTTATCAATAATTCTTTTTTATATCTTGATAATAATTGTTTGAAAGGATCTCAGCATCGTTACCAATGAAGGCTTTTGAGGCTTCTATATCGCCTTGAAGCTGCCACATAAAGAAAGCGGTCATATAGCCATCGGCAAAATAGAGCATATCGCCGTGGTCACCGTCATTTCTGCGTACCATAATTTTGGTGTCTGAAGGTATATCTTCATATAACGCATGCATCTTATGCAAAGGCAAGATAGTTTCTGAATCTATTTTACCTGTTCCAGCTAAGAGGAATACAGGGATATCGATTTGTGTGACGTCAAAGTCCCATTCTAAAGCATCAGCCAATTCCTTGTTGGTTGTACTTGCAGCGAATATTGCTTTATACATGTCTGCGTGTTTTGTATCGGTTACAGCATTAATTGCACCGACGCCACCTTGAGAATGCCCAGCAACGCCGATATGCTCTAAATCAACCTTGCCATAAAAAGGGTTCGTATCCCAAGCTGGTACATGCGCGTTCTCATTCAATTTAATCATCAATCTTAAACTCATTTCAGAAGAAAAGGCATTCCAGGAATATTCTTCTTCTGTTCCGACGACAATAAAGCCCCATGATGCCAGATGTTCAAATAAGGCTTTATATTTAGAGGCCTTTACGCCAGTGCCATTATTCATGATAATGACTGGAAATTTCTTGTCAGATAGGGTGATTTCACTAGGATACCAGATTTCATATGACTTAAAATTTTCCATTACATTAAGTTTAGTGTTAGAAACAGAATGCTTTCCCATTTTGATGTATTTTGCTTCAATTGCACCGCCAGTTTTAACAGTATTAAAATAGTTATTAGGTACAGTAGGTTTGTTTAACAACCATATTAACAAAATCACAATCAAGATTATCATAACCAGCAATATAATACCTATGATTTTTAATGCGTTTTTCATGCAACTCCTCCAATTTTATTTTGATAGATTTTAGTTTATAAACTTATAAAAGTATAAGTCTGATTGAGGTTAACGTTGTTTAATTATAGCAAAATGATAAGATACGCCACAAGATAAATTACATGATGCGTCATATATAAGATGTCATTTATATTAATTTATTTTAGTTTGAAAGTAATATTTAAATAGAGGATAATGAAATAAGATGGATAAGTTATAGGCAAGGAGGGAAAAGCGTGGAGTGGATAGAAGCACTTAGAGTGGCTATTGACTATATGGAAGAACATTTACTTGAAGGATGTACGGCAGAGGATATTGGGAAGTGTGTGTATATGTCGCCTTTTTATTTTCAGAAAGGGTTTAAGATTATTACGGGTTATACTGTGGGGGAATATGTGAGAAATAGACGGCTGTACTTGGCAGCGTTGGAGGTGATTAAGGGGGAGAAGAGAATTATTGATTTGGCTTATAAGTATGGGTATGATACACCAGAAAGCTTTACAAAGGCATTTAGTCGCTTTCATGGGGTGTCACCTATGCAGCTTAAGAATGAGCCGCATAAGATATGTGTTTTTTTGCCGTTACAAGTTAGTTTGTCCATAAAAGGGGGAAATCAGATGGATTATAGATTAGAAAAAATGGGAGCATTTAAGGCAATAGGCATGGGAAGAAACTTTCAGTATGAGAGTGCATTTGGGCATATTCCAGATTTTTGGGAGGAGTACTGTAAATGTTATATGGACAAGTATTGCAAGGTGCTACCGAACTGTTCCATAGGGATGTATGGTATAGGCATAGAAGAAGGGGAACAGTGCAAGCAATTTAGATACTTAATAGCAGGTAATTATAAGGGCGAGGAAGTTCCAGAAGGATTGGAAGTCGTAGAGATACCGGCGCTTACTTGGGCAAAATTTAGATGTGTGGGACCTATGCCTGAGGCATTACAGACTTTAAATACTAAGATTTATGGAGAATGGCTGCCTGGCCATCCAAATTATGAAATAGCTGCAGGCTATAATATTGAAATGTATGCTTTAGGGGATACGAAGGCTTTAGATTATGTAAGTGAAATTTGGATTCCAGTAAGAGAAAAATAAATCTGTCAAATCTAAGCAAGGAATGACAGGAATAAATAAAAGGTGTGCGATAGAATGTAACCAAAAGATAAGAAAGAAGGAAATATTCTATGACAACACAAAAAGTAAATTATTATGAGGTAAAAGGGACGCATTATGAAATAGGAAAGCAACTAGCACAGAAGGAAAGTACAAAGGGCTTTTATATGCCTGCACCTGAATTTTTCACAGAGGAGAAACTAGAAGAGGCCCTAAAACTATATGATACGTATTGTCCGGGGATTCGTGAAGAGTTAGAAGGTTATAAAGAGGAATCAGGAATGCAAATAAGGGATATTGGTTATACTTGGATGACTTACTTAGTGCCAAGATGCTCTGGGCTTATTGTATTAGGGGAGCAAATGGCAGATGGACATACGAGGCTTGCCAGAAATTATGAATTTAGTTTGGAAGAAGAAGACCTTGCAATCTGCCGCACTATACCTAAGGGGCAGTATGCACATATTTCAGGCACTGTTTCAACATTTGGTAGATGCGAAGGTATTAATGAATGTGGCCTTGCAGTCGCTATGTCATCTTGCGGTTTACCGGTGGGAAATATGCCAGAAATGAGGGGGGCAGCTATAAAAGGGCTTCAATTTTGGGCGGTTATTCGTAGTCTCTTGGAAAACTGCAAAGATGTAGAGGAAGCTTTAAAATTAGCGTTAGAGATGCCAATAGCCTTCAATATCAATTTATATTTAGCAGATGCCAGTGGAAGAGGGGTATTATTCGAAACAATGAATGGCCAATCAGTTTATGAGGAGATTGGACCAGAAACGCACAAGAAGTATTTATATGGCACAAATCACATTGTGATTCCATCTTTCCAAAAAGAAGAACCCATGGCTATGCAAAATTCAGTGGTACGTTACAAACAGCTTGAAAAATTTACACAAAGTCATTCGCTTTTAAAAGAAACAGACATAAGGTCTTTCTTGCTTAAAAAGTATCCAGAAGGTATGAGTGCTTTTTATTATGCTGACTTTTTTGGTACAATCAAGTCAGTCATTATGGAGCCTGTAGCACGTAGCTTTAATATTTGTTGGTTTGGACAAGAAGAAAATGGTTGGGAAGAATATACAGTGACTGCGTCATTAAAAGATAGAACAGAAGATAAGCTAATTGTAAAAGAAAGAGCAGATGAGGCATTTTTTGAATTAACGACCATCTAGCTACGGCTTGGTAATTTGTGAACATGTGATTTATCGTGCTAGATTAAGCGTGATATAGATTTCACATTTATATAGATTTCACATTTATAAATTTTAGTTATGCATAGTTTTTGGTCCTGTGAAATCATTTTATAAGAGTCGCTAGCAAGGTGTAGTGGCTTTTTTTATAAGTAAAAAATAAGTTGCCTGAATTGATTAAAAAATATAGAATTATACTTAAGGAGGGGAGCATATGGAGGATGAGGAATTAGAGTTTAGTGACAGTAGGAGAGGGTTTATTAAAAATCTCTATATTATCACGGTGTTTAAGAAATATGGGATTGTATATGGCTGTATCTGTTTAGTTGTTTCATTATGTCACGTGATCTTATTGGTACCAGGAGCTATAGGATTAGGTTATTTTTCTATAGAGAAACTTATTAATTGGTTAAGTAAGGGAGATAAGGTGCTGCATGATTGTTACTGGGCATATTTAATTGTATCTTTAGTGGGAATCATTGCAATCTGGGCTACAAATAAAATATGTGATAAGGTTCTATCAAGAAAAAAAGCTAGGATAGCAAGTTAATTCTAAATGGGGTGATATTTTGATAAAAGTTAGGATTATTGAGATACCAAAAATGAAAGCAGTATATTCAGGTCCACTTCAGACAGAGAAAGAATTTGAAGCATTTAATAATTGGTTTAGTAAATATCATGCTTCATTGAAAGGCGAATTATATCCACGTGATTTTATGTGGTACAATGAACGACGAGGTGTAAGAGAATGGTTTTATGCTTTGCCAGCGTATGCAGATGTAAAAGATTGTGGGGGTTTTAAAATTTGTGATTTACCGTCAGGCCTTTTTGCAGTAGCCTCTTGCTTAGATGCAGATATTGATAAAGCAGAAGATTGGCTGAAAACGAGACAAGAATTAATTGATTGGATAAGTGTCAGTAAGCGGTTTGAACTCTATGTTAACGGTGAAGGGAAAGAAGAAAGATATCCAATGTTTCATATTGTATCGCCAGGCAGGATGATTTCAAGTGGAGTATCCATAGAAGATTTATATATGCCTATTTGTGAAGTATAATTATAATCTATAAATTCCAGTTTAGATGCCAGTACATAGGACAGTAAACTGGAATTTATGTATTTTAACAAAATTACTTTCTGGCACCTTCTATATGAAGAAATCGTGCCTGGGCAAAGTCATAAGCAGAGAGCGCTTTGCCATAGACATCTACAGAGTGGGTGGCAATAAGGATTTGATCATAGCTGTAATCACCCACGGAAAGAACAAAGAGGCTATGATAAAAACGATTAGCAGCATCACCAAGCTGGATGATATCGCCTGGTATAATATTTTGCACATCAGAAACAGAAGCAAAGGGGCCAGCTCCTTTATTAGTAGTTAAGAATCTATATAAAAAATCTACCCCTGTCCAAGCAGGTGCGCGGTTATACATGCTAATATAATACCAACCGTAGTCTGGTTTATAATTCATAATGCCACAGCCAGCATAAATGCACTGAGAGATAAAGTTGGTACAATCCCCACCTATACCATTAAAGCTTCCATAAGCAGGATTACGTTTAAGTGCCCATTTTTCAGCATAAGCCAACGCCTTATCGCGGTTATAATTCAGCATATAATTGGCCACAGTTACACAACCTTTCTAATGATATATATATCATTTTATGAACTATATATATGAAACAAGCTAAAAAAATATCAATAAAATAAATTGAATTATTGTTAAAATTATATAAATTTACATAAAAGGCTTGAAAAAAAAGGACAATACCTTTATAATAACAAGCGTAGTGCTGGCATAACTCAGTTGGTAGAGTAGCTCATTCGTAATGAGCAAGTCGCGGGTTCGAGTCCCGCTTCCAGCTTTATCAAGGCTTATGATATATAGGCCTATGTTAATAAAATTCATATTGACGTAATATTGACGTAGTCGTATAAAAAAAGCATCCTCTTTTTAGAGGGTGCTTATTAATTCACTTATTAATTCAGCAGCTTCACGTTTACTATCGTTTGTGCTGTGTACGTATAGATTAATAGTTGTACTTGGCTTAGAATGACCTAGTATTTCAGAAACAGTCTTATAGTCAATTCCACTTTCAATTGCTCTAGTAGCAAATGTATGTCTTAAACAATGAAATGTTACTATTCGTATGCCTGCTTTTTTACATATTAGCTTATGAGCTTTAGCTATACTATCATATTTTATTTGCTCGCCTTTTGTATTTTTAAAAACATAATCTTTATCATTTGATCCTGTAGATAATTTGTGTTTTTTTAAAGATTTACTTAATGATATACTGATTGGTATATCTCTTCTTCCTGATTTTGTTTTTGTATCACCAGTAACAAGTTCATTCTCAATCATATTTCCGTCTTCATCATACTTCATTACCAATCTAGTAGAATTAGTTACGTGTATAATATTTTTGTTTAAGTCTATATTTTTCCATTTTAGAGCAGTTATTTCACCGACTCGCATCCCTGTGCTTAGTGCGGTTATAAACAATAAATTATAAAAGCTATTTGAAGAAGCTTCTAAGTATAGCTTTTGCTCATCTCTAGTAAATACCTCTATTTTTTTTTCTTTATATGTGCTTTTTGGTATTTTAACATCATTCATTACATTGTTTCGTATAAGATTATTTGCTATAGCGTGTTTAAACGTATTATTAAGAAGTATAATTATCAAGTTAATGCTTTTTGGGCTAAGGTTTTTCTTGTCATTAAGAAATTTCTGTGTTTGTACCTGAGTTATGTTTTTTATATCCATATCTCCGAATAGACTATCTTTGAAGTGTGTATTATATATACTCATATATCTTTCAAATGTTCCTAAACTAACTGAATCTTTTACATTTACTAGAAGATGTTCTAACATTAATGAATGTAATTTAACTTTATCTTTCCTTAATTCTTTCCCATATTCTTCTATATCATTAAGCCATTCTCTTGCCATTTTTTCTACAGCTCTAGAGCTTTTCCCTCTGAATGTTCTTCTCATTCCATTTTTGTAAACGTCTATTCTCCATTTTCCTTTTTCTATTTGTTTTGCAGTAGCCATATTCACAATCCTTTCCAGTATAAATAACTTTACCATCTTTAATACAAGTAATAATTCCTGATAAATCCAAACTAAATCACCCCTGATTTATCGAACATATATTCGATTGATAAGTAAATTATAACAATCTTTAAAACTTATTTCAACATAGTTTAAAGTTTTTAAATTATTGTTTTTTAAATTTTAATTTAGAATTTTTAGTAATTCAAGACTGCAAGTATACTTACATTACATTTGTCAAGTTTATACATAAAAAAAATAGAGCATTAATTAA
Source organism: Cellulosilyticum sp. (assembly GCF_982396655.1). Lineage (NCBI taxonomy): Bacteria > Bacillati > Bacillota > Clostridia > Lachnospirales > Cellulosilyticaceae > Cellulosilyticum > Cellulosilyticum sp. The sequence goes on from NZ_CEVXFV010000062.1 coordinate 14,712, forward strand.
GGCTCTATTTTTCTTCCATAAGTCTATCAATTTTAGAACGCATTTGTTCAATTTGACGTATTAGGTCTTCAAATTGTTCTTTGTCATATGGTTTATTTTTTGCATCGTCTTTCATTTCAATTTCATATTTAGAACCATTTATAGTACCTAAAAACTTATTTGGATTATCTGTTGCTCCAAGAAGATAATCAGTTGAACATTGTAATACTTCAGCTATCTTAACTAAAGTTGCATACTCTGGTTCTCTTATTGAGTTCTCATAATTATAAATGTTTTTGTTTGCTTGTTGACAAGAAAATCCTATATTTTCTCCTAATTCAGTTCTAGATAATCCGATTTCTTTTCTTCTTTGCATTAACCTATTTGCAAATTCACTTTTATTTTTCAATTTTATCACCATGATAATTATACTATGTTTGATATTAGATATACAACGTTAAATTTAACTATTATATGTTTGATTTTAAAAAATATGATAATTATTTTTAAAAAAATATTGACATTCCTCTATTAGAGGATTATTATTTAATCATACTTCATCTGTTAGAGGAATATAATATATATTTCCTCTGATAGGGTAAAAGATAAAGGAGGATAGCATGGGAGTTAATTTAAAAAGAATTAAGGCATACAGAATTTACAATGAGTACAGTCAGGGAGATATGGCAGACAAGATGGAAATAAGCCTAACAAGTTATTGTCATAAAGAGCAAGGACTTAAAGACTTTACATCTACAGAAGTAGGTAAAATGGCTGATATATTTGGTGTACCTGCTGGAGATCTATTTAGTTTAGAAAAGCAACTTCTTTAATACATAGCTTAAAAAGCTATGACAAATAAAAGGAGTGATAGCTAATGTTAAAACTAGAACAGTACAGAAAAGAAAAAGGAATGAGCATAAGGCAGCTAAGCTTGTTAACAGGTATAAGCAGGACTTATCTAACCGCAATAGAGGAAGACATATATAATCCAAGCCTTAATATAATTTGCTCATTATGCCGTGTTTTCTTAATAACACCAAATGATTTAATACCTGAAGAAATGTATAAATAGTAAAAAATAATCTGATTTAGCGAAGGGGGATACATATGAATAAAGAATTTTATAATGCACTAACAAGTGGTGATAATACACCAGTTAAATTATATGTTGAAGGCATACAAAAATTTAATAACGTCAATATACCAATTGTTACTGGTGGTTTTGGAAATAACAATAAAGTTATGTCTGATAAGTCAATAGCTGAAATACATAATATGCAAAATAAACATGTACGAGAAGCTATAACAAAAAACATTAAACGTTTTAAAGAGAATATTGATTTTATTGACTTAAAGAAACGTGCCGACCTGCTCGACCCGTTGAAACTTGGATATTCTAAGCAAGCAATTACACAAGCAGAGCATATTTATTTACTTTCTGAAAGAGGCTACTCAAAACTAATTAAAATCATGGACACCGACCTAGCTTGGGAAATCCATGATCAATTGATAGATGACTACTTTATGTTGAGATATAAGCCACAAGCTCCTATGAGTATGGAAGATATCATTATTTATCAAATGGAACAATCTAAGTTAATGAAGCAACAAATTGAAGAAACTAAAACATATGCTTTAGAAGCTAAAGAAGAAGTACAAGCTGTAAATAAAAAAGTTGAAAGTATAAAGGATGTTGTTGCTATTGATACACATTCATGGAGAGAAGATACTAAAACTTTAATTAATAAGATTGCTACACATAGAGGAGGCACTCATAATATCTACCAGGAAACCAGGCAAGAAGCATATGAACTTCTCAATAAAAGATTTGGAGTCAATTTAGAACAACGACTGATGAATAAAAGAAGACGTATGGCAGAAGAGGGCATTTCTAAAAGTAAAAGAGATAAGCTTACAAAAGTTGACATCATAGCTGAAGATAAAAAGCTTATTGAAGGTTACCTTATTGTTGTAAAAGATATGGCTATTAAATATGGAGCTATATAAACGGAGGTATTCAAATGAAAATTTTAGTTGAGTGGGGACAAGCTTTATTATTCGCAATACTATTTTGGATAGTTGTATCAATAGGATTAGTTGCATCAACTTATATTCATGATTGGCACATAAACCAAAGAATAGAGGTGATTACAAATGAATAATATCTGCAAATTATGTGGAGACAGAACATGTTGCCGCGGTATGTGCTCTGACTTCATGAAATCTTCTGATAAAAAGGACAAGCCTAGAAGAAAGCAAATTACCATTAATAAAAATGGTATAAGGCGTGAAAGCTACATATGAAAAAAGAGCCATTAAGTAGCTGCAACTACTAAGGCCCTAACAAAAATATTAAACATATTAATTTTAAACTAGAAAGTGAGACAAGACAATGAAAAATTTAAAAAAAATAAATGGCAAATTCGTATTTGATACAGAAAAATTAAAAAGATTTTCTCCAATAGAAATTGGCGGATGGGAATATACGATTTTATGTATATCAGATACACATATCCATGTGATTGATGAATGTGGAACTGAATTTATGAGCGTAGAAACATATATGAAGTTAAATGAAATTGCATTTTGATAATTAAATAGACGCGAGGTGTACAAATGGAAGAAGTACAAAAAGCATACTATGCAATCATTCCAGCAAATGTTAGATATGATGATGATCTAACACCAAACTCAAAGCTGTTATATGGCGAAATAACAGCTTTATGTAATGAAAAAGGTTATTGTTGGGCAAGCAATGAATATTTTTCTAAGTTATATGGTGTAAGTAAAACATCAATTTCAAATTGGATAAGCCAGCTTAGGAATAAAGGCTATATAACATGTGAAATTGTCTATAAAGAAGGTACTAAAGAAATTTTAAATAGGTATATAAAAATTTCTGCATACCCTATTAAAGAAAACTTTAATACCCCTATTAAAGAAAACTTTGTAGATAATAATACAGTTATTAATAATACAATTAATAATACAAATAATAATATTGTCGTTTGTGTTATTGATTATCTAAACAATATATGTGGCAAAAAATACAAGGCTACTACTTCTAAAACTAAATCATTAATAAATGCTAGGTTAAAGGAAGGATATGAGCTTGATGATTTTAAGAAAGTAATCTTTACAATGTACAACAAATGGAAAGGTACACGATTTGAAGATTATTTAAGGCCATCTACATTATTTAGTGCTGAGAAATTTGAAGGTTACCTAAATCAATATAAAGGTGAATCATTAGATGTTAATAATAGTAACAAACAAGATGAACCATATATTCCATATTAGGAGGTAAACATGTGAATCAGTCATTAATGAAAAGTGCTCATCTTAGAGAAGCAATGGAACGTATAAAGGATGAGAATTACAAACCAAGTTCTAAAAAATATGCTTGTGAATTGTGCAAGGACTCTGGAGCCATAGTAATAACAGATGATGGGGAAGAGATACCGGCATTAGATGCAGTAGGTATGTACTATAAATATACAAAACCATGTAAATGTGTTTTGGAAAAGCAATTACAAAAAAGTTTGAAAAGAACAGGATTAGATATAGAAGAATATCAAAGCAAGAATTTCGAAACGTTTAAAAGAGATACAGAAGAAGCTAACAAGATGTATAAACTAGCACAAGACTTTTTGAAAGATGAACATGCAACAGGTATTGGTTTCTTTGGAAAGAGCGGGACAGGGAAAACTCATATATGCATAGCTATATGCAATGAGCTCTTGAAAAAAGGAGTAATACATAAATACTTCAATTATAGACGCGACATACAAGTTCTTATAGCATGTAGGTTCAATGAAGAAACTTATAACAAAAAACTTTCTGAATGGATGAATGTAAATGTCTTATATATAGATGACTTTCTTAAGTTAGCTAAGAATAAGGACGGCACATATAATGTCCAGGAACTTCAAATAAGCTATGACATTATAAATACTCGGTACATTAATAAGAAAAAAACAATACTTTCAAGTGAATTAAGTGTATCAGATATTAAAAATGTTGATGAAGCTATTGGAAGTAGAATTTTTGAAATGATAGATCCTTATGGAATTAAACTTACAGGAGCTAACAGAAGGTTTATAAGAGAACATTAATAAAAGGGGGAATTGATAGTGGAGAACCAAGTTAAAGCTGAAGACGTAGATGCAGTTATTAATTGGGCAGCAGAAGTTGCTAATAAGAGTGGCAAGAGTATTACTTATATAGTTAGTAGATTTGCATCAGCTAATAAGCGATTAAAGGACGTAGAAAAAGCAAAGGTTGAAGTGGCCAATGCAGTTATAAATAAAAAGTAGATTAATCCAGGGGGGATTTTGTATGAAATACAGTAGAAAAGTTAGACGTTGTGCTCAAGCAATGATCAATGCAGCAGCACTAGTTGAACAATCAGAAGTAAATGAAATTATTTCAGAAAAGAATGCAAACATTGATAGACTTCATAAGCAATTGGCAAAAGCTATTGAAGAAGCAGATGCAAAGGCTAATGAAAACATTGAACTAACAAAAACACTAGGACAAGTTAGATGCGAGTTACGTGATAAATCTAATAATCTTGAAACTTGTGAAAGTGAATTTAAGAAGTTATCAAAAAGTAATGCAGCATTTTCAAAAGAATACAATAGGATGCAAGATGACAATATTGCATTGAAACAAGAAAACTTAGAACTTCAAAAAGTAATAATCGATAAAGATTATAAACTTCATGAGAAGGACAAGCTTATTGAAGAAAAGGACGATTTGATACAGCAACTAAAGCGTCCATGGTATAGAAAATTATTCGGGTGATTAAATGCTTGTTTGGGAACGAATAGCAGAAGGAAGTAAAAATATAGGCGGAAGGTCGGTAGATTTAGAATACATTCATCATTGGCTACAAAATTATGACATCAAGGCATGTGAACTAGAAAGCAAGGTAGGTTATTTAGGGATAGACGTACAATGCAACAAAAACTGTTCTAAGTGCCTTTTGCCATACTTGGGTACAAATATTAACCAAAGGTCAGAAAAAACTAATACAAACGAATCTGTTGAGTTTAAGAGTGTGGTTGATGAATTTGGAGAAGAACAATTAACACTATTCTAGGCGGTGAGAAATGAAACGTTCTGAAGAAGAAGTGAAGAAAGAACTGCAGGAGCAGTTAAATATACAATTACTAGCACTTGAAAAAGAAGATAAGAAGCTAGGACAAGCTAGAATCGAATTTGTAGAGCAAGTAGTGAAAACAGAAGTAAGCCATCAGGTAATAAGCAGAGTACAAGGTGCAATAAGGGACTTGGCGATGGCAAGAGAAAGCATAAGCAAAGTTAAGAAGCTTATGGAATAATCAAAAGAATATTTGAAGGGAAGTGAACAAAATGAAAAAAGTACCTGTTGAAAGAATAATACAGGTTGACTATGAAACTGGTGATGAAGTAGGAAGATACGTAACAGTAAAACAAGCTGCTGAAGATAATTTTATAAGCATAGGAAGGCTATATAGTGCTTTAAATAAAAGTAATGGATATCTGCATAAAGAACAACTTCGCTTTATATATCCAAAGTTTTATGGAGAATTTACAAACCAAGCTATACGATTAAGAGCTTTGGAAATTTCACAAGCTGATCTAGAATCAACAATATGCGAGATAGCAAGACAATTAACATATGAGTTCAATAAAAATGTTCAAACAAGCACTGTAACAATGTGGATAACAGAAAAACAAAGAGAACTTATTGGATATACAGATAGAAAGTTAACAACAAAAGATATTCAAGATACGTTTGCATTTTTGAACAGAATTAATATGTATAAAAAAGTTATAAAAAAAGGAATGATTGCTACTTATAAGACGCTAGAACAGATTAGTGGACAACCAAGTGAAGTTCTTAAAAAAGAAGTTGTTATTGATGTTTGCAATAATTTCTTTAGGACAAAAAATGGATGCATCATGTACAGTGACATAGTAATGCTGAAAGAAGGTGTTAAAAATGGATGAGAAGTATGAGGAAATTAGAAAGTATTTTGAATCAGCAGAAGAACGTGAGCAAAAGTACATAGTAACAATACAAAAGCTTATGCAAAAGATTAAAGATTTGGAAGGAGGTAAATAGAAATGGTTGAAAAGCTTTATATGGCTGTTACACCTGATAAATATGAGTTACCTATTTTTGTTGGTAATTCTACTGAGGTTGCAGAATGGGCAGGTATAACATTAAATGCTTTATACAGTTCTGTATATCACAAAAGAAGTGGATCATCTAATGGGTATAAATTAGTAAAAGTTGAAATTAAATAAAATCAATTTTTGGTTATGGTGGTGAGAAAGATGTGTGAGTGCAAAGATTGTACTAAAAGGCATCTAGGATGCCACAGTAATTGCGAAAGTTACATACAGTACAGAAAAGAGCAAGATGAAAAGAACTATAAAGAGTTCTTAAAGCGTAAGGAATCACAACCAACTAAACGTTGTTTACACAGAAAAACAATTTTAAGTACACATATGAAGTAAAGGGGAGATAGATGTGAACGTATCAGATAGATTAAAAAGGGTTTTATCATATAGCGAGATTGAAGCTTGTAAAGCAGTATTAGGTGATTTTGGGGAATCAAAAGAAAAAACAATAATTGCAAAGGACATAGCAGATTCAGCAGGAATTACAAGAAGTGTTGTAGTTAATGCAATGAGGATGCTTGAAGCTGCAGGTATAGTTGAAACTAAAAGTCTAGGAATGAAAGGTACTAGAATTAAGGTTTTAGACAGAGAAACATTAGATAGCATTATGGAATTTTAAATAAAAGTTGATTTTTAGGAGGTGTACATTTTGGATTACTTAGTAAAAAGCACAAAATGGACAAAGAATGATGGTGTAGAAACATGGTGGGGACCTAATAGAAGCGGATATACAACGTACATTAATGAAGCTGGTATTTATTCAGAAGAAGAAGCAAAACACCTTCAAGATATTCATGGTAAGAAAGTATGTGTAGCAGTTCCTTACACTGAAAATATGGTTAAAAAGGGAATCACGCAACTTGAGAGACGTATTAAATTCCATGAGGAAGAAATAGCTAAATCAGAAGAGTACATTAAAAGCGACAAGGCTAAAATTGATGTGTTGAATAGTAAAATAAGCAAACTTAAAGAAAAAATTTCTAAATAAAAGATAATTTTGAGGAGGAATACACATGAGTATTACATTTAAACAAACAATTATTCACACGCTGGACTTACAAATGGGAA
>NZ_CEVXFV010000063.1:0-20828 GCF_982396655.1 Cellulosilyticum sp.
TTCTAGTCTAACAGTAAAAATGGCTGTAGACAATGTAATTGTCTACAGCCTGAGACTACTCATAAGCTTATGAGTAGTCTTCACTTTTATGATTTTGTCCACACTTCTACATTGGCAAAGATATTTAGAGGCGTTGGATGGACATTGCCTTTGATTTGGCTACTGGTCATCATAACAGACTTTTTGAAGTACAAACTTAAGTATGGATTTTGAGTAATAAAATATTGTTGGAACTTATTAAAAGCTTCTGCCTTTGTTGTTTCATTTGCTAAAAAGGCTTTTTGAAGGAGTTCATTCATCGTTTCATCATTATATCCTACATAATTTTCACCACTTCCGATGCGATTAGAATTAAGTGCAAAGCTTAAATCTGTAGCATATGAAAGCTTGAATCCACCTAGAAAAGCATCAAATTGTCTGCTAGTAATGCGATTAAAATACGTATCTTTGTCAACTGCTTCAATCGTAACCTCTATACCAATCTCTGCATAAAGTTCTTTAATAACTTTAGCTACATTAACACGGTCTGTATTTTCCTCATTTACTAAAAGGGTAAATCTAAATGGCACATTATTTTTCATAAGTAGACCATTACTTCCCTTCTCATAGCCTTCTTGTGTAAGCAAGAAGCGTGCTTTTTCTTTGTCATAGGTACGTATCTCTATACTTTTATCATAAAGATAAGAAACTGGACTAATTGGTGTGTCTGTAACAATAGCATGTTCTAAATAATAACGCTGTACCATATCTTGACGATTAATCGCACATAGTAAAGCTTCCCTAATATTTGCATTTTGGAAAATAGCTTTACTTAAATTTAATCCCATAAATTCATAAATATTAGAAGCCATTTCATAAGATGAAGTCCCTTTGTTATTTGTATATTTTCCCCATTCTGTAAGATCTGTATAAACAACATCAATGAGACCTTGCTTAAATGCATACAAACTACTTTCTTCATCCGGAATAATATTAACCTGTACGGATTCAATTAAAGGCTTTCCTTTAAAATAGCTGCTATTTGCTTTAAGAGACATACGCTTAGATGCAGTAAAATCTTCAAATGTATAGGGTCCTGAACCTACAGGACGCATTATCGCACTTGCTTGATCTTTCACATCATAAATATGTTTTGGAATGACAGGGAAAAATAGTGTCTGTAATACGCCACTAAAAGCCTGTTTATAAATAATCTTTAAAGTATACGCATCTACAGCTTCCATAGAAGCAATGTTTTCTACACTGCTTTTATAAGGACTATCTGGTATTTGCTGGATTTGTTGTAACGTATAAATTACATCTGCCGTTGTAAGTGGCTGGCCATCATGGAATTTTACATCATTCCTTAATGTAATTGTTACGGCAGTTTCTGTTTCATTTACCATCCAAGACTTTGCAAGATTACTACTAATTGTGCCATTTTCTTCGATATTTACAAGTGGACTAAAAATAAGAAATAACACTTGTTGTACATTTTCAGGCACATTATAAAGTGGATGTAATGTTGTTGGCGTATTCATGGCAATAATCATTTCACCTTGCTTTGAAACTGTTGACGTATTTTGAGGTGTCTCTGTTTCAATGGGTGTGTTTGAGTCATCCATAACGTTCTGATCTTCTGGCTGATTTGTATTTGTACATCCAACAAGTAAAGCAAGTAGCATGATGAGCATCAAAAAAATCTTATGACGCTTTTTCATCTTTTGTTCCTCCTTGTTTAAATAAAGTATATGTTCTAATCTTGTTATGTTAATTCATTAAGTATATTTTGTATTTGTCCTTTAGTATGTTCAAGCGAAATACTATTATCCACCACATAATCAGCTACCATCTTAAAGTCTTCCCAACTTTTTTGTACTTTCATACGTGCTGTCACGACCTCCAATGATACACCTTCTCTTTGCATCACTCGCTCTATACGTATATTTTCCTCTGCATAAACGGCTATTACTGTATCTACAATTTCTATAAGACCACTTTCAATAAGAAGTGCTGCTTCTAATAAAATATGATGTTGTGGTGCTGCAAGCTTAAACCATGCAATACGTCTTTCAATTTCTTCTCGAATCAGAGGATGTGTAATCCCATTGAGAATTTGAAGCTTATTAGTGTCACTAAATACAATGTTTCCCAACTTTTTACGTACAATTTCACCTTGCTCATCTAAAATAGAAGGACCAAAGGCCGCCAGAACAGGTTCATATGCGGCCTGGCCTTTTAAAAGTATTTCATGACCAATGGTATCTGCTTCAATGACTTCAATAGGTGTAAGTTCAGTAAGCTGAGCGGCTACAGTCGTTTTTCCAGCACCAATTCCTCCTACAATTCCTATAATCTTCATTTTATACCTCACAAGTTATAAATTTTATTTTACGTCTAACCAATTTTCCCCCTCATGTACTTCCACAAATAAAGGTACACTGAGCGAAACCGCATTTTCCATTTCTTCTTTTAATAATTTCTGAACTATACTAATTTCGCTACGATGCGTTTCAATAAGTAGCTCATCATGTACCGTTAAAATTAATTTTGACTTTAAATTTAAATCTTTAAGTTTTTGATGCACTTTAACCATGGCAATTTTAATGATATCTGCAGCTGTTCCTTGAATTGGCGTATTCATCGCCACACGTTTACCAAATTCACGCATATTATAATTACTAGCTAAAATTTCTGGTATTTCACGTTTACGATTAAACATTGTTCCTACATAACCATTGCGCATGGCAAAATCAATTGTTCCTTCAATATACGCTTTAATACTCGGATATTTTGCAAAGTAGCCATCAATATAGGCTTGAGCTTCTTTCTGTGGAATCTTAAGATCTTCTGCTAGAGCAAAAGCGCTAATACCATAGACAATACCGAAGTTAACAGCTTTTGCATTACTTCTTTGTTCACTTGTTACCTCATCAAAAGGCACACGGAATACCTGTGACGCAGTAAGTGTATGGATATCTAGATTTTCTTTGAAACCACGAATAAGTGTCTCATCTCCTGAAATATGTGCTAATACACGTAATTCAATTTGTGAGTAGTCCCCATCTAAGAAAACATAGTCTGATGAAGAGGGTACAAAAAGTTTACGAATCTTACGTCCCATTTCAAATTTAACCGGAATATTTTGAATATTTGGTTCAGTGCTACTTAGACGTCCTGTTGCTGTAATTGTTTGATTAAATGTAGAATGAATCTTTGCATCTGGTGTCATAACACTTAAAAGACCATCTACATATGTTGATTTCAGCTTCGTATATTGACGATATTCTAAAATCTTAGCCACAATAGGATAATCATTTTTTAAAGCTTCTAATACTTCTGCAGCAGTTGAGTAACCTGTCTTTGTTTTTTTTGCAGCTGGAATACCTAATTTCTCAAATAAAATCACGCCCAATTGTTTTGGTGAATTAACATTAAAGGCTTCCCCTGCCATTTCATAAATTTCTTCTTCAAGAGTTTTAATGAGCACCTGTAAATCTGTACCATATTGTTTCAACCCTTGTATATCCACACTAATTCCTGCCATTTCCATATCAAAAAGTACTTCAATAAGTGGCATTTCAATTTCATAGAAAAGCTTGTCCATTTGTTCTTTTTCTAAGGCTACTTTCATGGCTGTGGTAGATTTTTCCACAACCTGTGCACGTTTTATCATATTTTGAATACGTACATCCTCCTCTAATTGTAACCACTTAATCATGCTCTTTCCTTTACCTAAAAGAGCTTCAATGCCTAAAAGATTCATGCCGGTATCAAATAGTTCTGCTAGTTCTGCCAAATCATAAGTCTTACTTGTAGGATGTAGTAAATAGGCTGCAATGAATGTGTCAAAATCTACTTTTGCAATACCAATACCGGCTTCCATTAAACCATGACGTAAGTTTTTGCTGTCATGAATATTTTTACTATAACTACTACTTTCAAAGAATTCAATAAGACCTGACTTGGCATCTAAATCCGTTAAATCCCACTCTAAATAATAAGCTTTTTCCTTAACATATAGTCCTAATCCTATGATGTTTTCTTCCATGAAATAACTTAAGCTAATATTTTCATCTTTATGAAGATCTAAGAATTGTTTAAAGTTTTCTTTTGTTAATGTTATAATTTCTAACGGTGGCAGAACTTCTTCTGATGCTTTACGACCAAGTCGTGTTAAAAGTGTCTTAAGATCTAATTCCTTAAGTATATTATATGCCTCATCATCCAAACTCAGTTCATACTCAAAGTCATCCCACCTATAATCAAGTGGTACATCACAAACAATAGTTGCAAGCATTTTACTATCTCTTGCATCTTGTGCATAAGTCATAAGATTTTCTTTTAATTTCTTTTGCTTAATTTCTTCGACATGTGCTAATAAGTTTTCAATACTACCATATTCCTTAATAAGCTTAACCGCCGTTTTTTCGCCAATACCAGGTACGCCTTTAATATTATCAGACGTATCCCCCATAAGGCCTTTGACATCTATAAACTGAGTAGGTGTTACTTCATAAACTGTTTCTACATCTTTTGCAAAGAAGCTTTCAATTTCTGTTCCCGTCTTTTTGGTACGTGGAATTTTAATTTCAATTTGATCTGAAGTAATTTGAAATAAATCACGGTCACCTGATACAACTGTTACACGTAAGCCTTCTTTTTCACCTTCTTTGGCTAATGTACCAAGGACATCATCTGCTTCATAGCCTTCCTTTGAAACAATCTGAATATTCATAGCTGTAAGTAGCTTTTTTAAAAGAGGCATTTGACTACGTAATTCTTGAGGCATACCTTTTCTTGTTCCTTTATATTCACTCGAAAATTCATGACGAAACGTTGGCGTGCTTAAATCAAATGCAACACCTAAGTAATCTGGCTTTTCTTTTTCAATTAAGGAAAGCATAATATTCATAAAGCCATAAATGGCGTTGGTATAAACTCCATCTTTATTCGTTAAAAGAGGAACACCATAAAATGCACGATTAGCAATGCTATGCCCATCAAATAATAATAATTTTTTACTCATAGTTCACCTCTTACTTTTATTTATCTTTAGTATACCATATTGTGTAAAAAAATTACATTTTTTCAATACGTCCTATAAAATCTAAAGTTTTAAATTCTTTATCTATATAATACCCCACATATGCCTCACATACACCATCTAGTTCTGCTTGAATTTCAGGTGTTAAATTAAAATAAAAAAGTTGATTCAATGGCACATTTACAATATACTTCATACAGTATAACGTTGTATATTGTATACTTAAACTGAAATTTACATCTAGCTTACAAGATTTGCATACAAGCCCACCTTCTTCAGGTGAAAAATAATAAATCTGCCTTGCATCTTCTTCAAGCACTTCACCACACCCACTACATGCCATCAGTTGTGGCATGAAGCCTATAAGGCTCATTGCCCTTAGTTCAAAGGTACGGCGAATGAGCTGGGGTGTCATTTCTCCTTTGGTAAGAGCCTTTAGTGTCATGAGTGTAAGTTTTAATAAATCCTGCTGAGGAAGTTCCGGTTCGGTAACGCTTTGAATAAATTCCATAATATAACTGGCATAACTCAGATTCATTAAATCTTCACGAATACTATGAAACATTTCAATGACTTCAACACCTACTAAACGATATGTATCTTTAAAGCTAGTCAGCATAAAATCCCCGTACACAAAAACCTGAGTTCCTGAGGCAAAGCCCTTATCAGATTTTTTTGCACGAGGTGCTAGAACTTGTATTTTCCCTATTTCCTTTGTAAAGAGAGTGATATATTTATCACTCTCTCCTATCGTATATTCTCTTATAACTAGTGCTTTCGTTTTTAGTATCACGTTACAATCATCATCCTATCTCATGTTTACTTAGCTCAGCTCTTTTTTCATAAGCGGCTTCATATTCTTTAAAGTTAAGGTAGGTATCTATATTACCTGTGGTCATGAAATAACTCCAAAATTCTTGTAACATATGCACAACTCCCTAGTTAAGATTTATATTTCTTTATTAAGTTGTGTAGTTTTCTTTTTCCTATGCTACAAAAAATATACCATTTCAAAAGCCCTTGACAAGTTACATTAAATCTTTACCGTTATAACCATAGTTTTTAATTAAGAAGTCACTATCACGCCAGTTTTTCTTAATTTTCACCCAAAGTGTAAGATAAATTTTTGATCCTAATAGTCTTTCAATATCATAGCGTGCCTTTGAACCAATTTCCTTAATCATTTGACCTTGTTTACCAATGATAATACGTTTATGTGAATCTCTTTCACAGACAATCGTTGCTTCTATATCTACCATATTTCCTTTCTCACGACGTTTCATACTATCAATTTCTACAGCAATACCATGAGGGATTTCTTTATCTAATAAATGCAGTGCCTTTTCACGAATGATTTCTGCTACAATTTGACGCTCTGGTTGGTCTGTAAGCATATCATCTGGGAAAAATTGAGGTCCTTCTGGTAAGTAGTTCGGAATACATTTTAATATAGCTTCTACATTTGTTCTTTCATATGCTGAAATTGGAATAATTTCTTTAAAGTCATAAGCCTTACTATACACATCAATTGTTTGAAGAACGATTTCTTTTGAAACACTATCAATTTTATTAATGCATAAGAAAACAGGTGTATTAACTGTTTTAAGACGCTCAATAATTTCCTGGTCTAATTTTCCAATGAATGGATCTGCTTCTACAAGATAAAAGATGGCATCTACTTCATTTAAAGTTGTTGTTGCTGCCTTTACCATGTATTCTCCGAGTTTATTTTTAGGTGTATGAATTCCTGGCGTATCAATAAAGATTGCTTGAAAATCTTCTCTTGTTAAAACTGTCTGAATACGGTTACGTGTTGTTTGAGGTTTGTTAGACATAATAGCTACTTTCTCACCAATTAACGTATTCATGAGTGTTGATTTACCCACATTTGGGCGTCCAATAATAGATACAAAACCTGATTTAAATCCTTGTTTCATTTATTTATCTCCTAATAAGTTAGTTTACCATAATGTAAGTGATAGGAAGGTTTTTCCTATCTTAAGATAGCAAGACATTGTAACACATTTTCTTGCTTTTGTCTCATATTTTTTTCATCTGCTTCTGTCATATGATCATAGCCTAATAAATGTAACATACTATGGGCTACAAGGAAACATACTTCACGTTCTAATGAATGACCATATTCTTCGGCTTGAAGTACTGCGATTTCATCACACAAAATAATATCACCTAAAATCACTTCTTCTGTATCATAGTTTACACAACTGCTTGTGTCTAGGGTATCCCAATTGATTTTCCCTATACATTCTGGTTCTATTTGAGGGAATGAAAGTACATCAGTCGGTCTGTCAATTTGACGGTGTTCACGATTAATTTCATGAATTTCTGCTTTATCAACTACAGTTAAGCTTACTTCTACCTCATAAGGTACTTCTTCTTGGTCTAGACACTGATTCATTACAGCCTTTACCTTTTCCAGTAGTCCCGGATGTTTGTCAAAAAATTGTTGTTCGTCTTCTAAATAAACTGTCACTTTTCTATCCTTTCTGGATACTTTATTCTTTCGTGATACATACCTTTTAGCATTTTTGTAAAAGACTCTATAATCTTATCTATATCCGAAATATAAAGTTCACATTCATCTAATTGTCCTTCTTTAAGTTTTTGCCTTACCATCTTAGCCACTAAATCATGGATGGTAAGTTCTTCACCTATCTTATCTTGCATAGAGCGAACTGTAGCTTCTACTACATCTGCTAACATTACAAGGGCAGCCTCCTTTGTACGTGGCCGTGGACCTGCATAGCAAAAATCTGCTTCACAGATTTGCTGCCCGCCTTCTGCCTGTGCCTTCATATAAAAGTACTGCATACAACTTGTCCCATGATGTTGTTTAATAATGTCAATAATATATGGTGGTAATTCATATTCCTTAGCAAGTGTCTCACCATAACTTACATGGGCAGCAATACGACTATAACTTTCGTAAGGCGTTAAATAATCATGTGGATTTTCTTTCCCTTGGTTTTCTTTGAAATAAGAACTTCCACTGAGTTTTCCAATGTCATGATAATAGCCACCAACTCTTGCCATAAGCGGATTTGCACCAATAGCATCTGCAGCTGTTTCAGCTAAGTTAGCGACTAATAAACTATGATAATACGTTCCTGTAGCCTCTAATAAGAGACGTTTTAATACAGGTTGATTTGGATTAGTGAGTTCTAAAAGTTGCATAGGTGTCATAAAATCAAAGGCTGACTCTAAAAAAGGCAAAATACCCACCACTAATACAACTGCTATGACACCCATTACAAAGGCTGCTACACATTCTGCACCTATTGTAATATTAAGTGTCGCGCCACTAAAAAGTTTAAGACTTAAATAAGTTATACATTGGATACCACCAATAAGTACAGCATTCATAACGGTCTTGGCACGTTCTAACATATTACGCACTACAAAGATAGCTCCAATGCCTGTAATCATAAAGTAACTAATACTTACAAAATCAGATTTTAAAATGATAGCTGTAATGAGTACAATTAAACTATGTACAAGTAGTGCAAGTTCCATCTCCATGGCAAAAGCTACTAGCATAGCCACCATACAAATAGGTAAATATACAAATGGCAATGTCTTCATTGTCCTTACCATTAAAATAGTCACTGTATAAATCATAAAAAGAAAATTATATTGTTTATAAGTCCACTTCTTATGATGAGTATGTACATAATTAAAGGCAAAAATACTACCTAAGCCTATTAAAATTATAAAACCTAAATATTGTTTATATCGCCCTGATTTCTTTGTATCCAAATAACCTACCTTTTCAAGTAATGTATAGGTTTCTTCTGTTACTTTAGTCCCTTGTTCTATGATTTTCTCACCAGCTAAAACATATACAGGTTCTACCTTTTCACGTGCTGCACGAATTGCTTCATTCGTAGCAAGTTCATCTACAACTACATTAGGTTTTAACACACTACTAATAATGTCCTGTGCAATTTTCTGTTGTGTTAAGGTAAGTGTACTTTCTTCTAGTGCTGTACGTAAACTGAGGCTATTGCTTTGATCATCCTGCGAAATCCCTTCATCAAATAACTGACTTCCCACCTCAATACATGTTTTTTGCATATTTTCAAGACCCTGATCTGAAAGTCTAAGTAAAGTTGCATATTGTTCATTATAAAGGGCTATTGTTGCATGGTCACTTAAAATCCTCACAAGTTCATCTTCACTGCGTTCCTCTAGAGTATTTACTTTGAGGGCTTTAATATAATTAAATAATTCTTCAATATCACTAATAGCTTGTTCTTGTACTTTGCTATCTTTCTTATACTGCGTTTTAACTGATGCCTCTGCAAGGTCTCTCTTCCTATTCGTAGCAATTTCATTTTCAACTTGGAAAGGTGCTAAAATAGTTTCTTTTGCCACCTCTCCAATTTGAATTTGAATCTTCTTTGTAAAAAAGTTACCTGTAAGTACTGCAAAGAAAGTCACAAGTAAAGCAAGTGCACCAAAAATAAATACACTGTATCTTTTTTGAATCATCTTTTGTACCCCCTCTAGATACTACACTGCTGTGCTATTTTTTTTCTTCAAAAGCTTCATAAGCATCAACAATGCGTTGTACAAGAGGATGACGTACCACATCACGACGGTCAAGGAAACTAAAACCAATACCTTCTACTTTTTCTAAAACTTTAAGAGCTTCCTTTAAACCACTTTGCTTTTCATTAGGTAAGTCCACCTGTGTAAGGTCTCCCGTAATAACGGCCTTTGAACCAAAGCCAATACGTGTTAAAAACATTTTCATCTGCTGAGGCGTGGTGTTTTGTGCCTCATCTAAAACAATATACGCATTATTTAGCGTACGTCCACGCATATAAGCAAGAGGTGCTACTTCAATAAGTCCCTTTTCCATATTCTTTTCAAAGTTTTCAGGTCCCATAATTTCAAAAAGTGCATCGTATAATGGTCTTAAATAAGGATCGACTTTGCTTTGAAGATCACCTGGTAAGAAACCTAATTTTTCCCCTGCTTCAATGGCTGGTCTAGTTAAAATAATTTTACTAACTTCATTTTTGCGAAATGCATTAACTGCCATAGCCATAGCTAGGTATGTTTTACCTGTTCCTGCAGGACCTATCCCAAAAACAATGCTATTTTCACGCATACTTTTAACATAATCTGCCTGTCCTATTGTCTTACACTTAATAGGTTTACCGAGTTGTGTGAGTGTAACAACTTCTTTTTCCATGCTTCCTAATTTTTTTTCTTCATTATTTTTAAGTGTTCCCATAAGATATTCCACCTTTTGTGTATCAATTTCCTCATTTCTCTTTGCAAGACTTATAAGTTTTTCAAAAACACGTACCGCTAGCTTAACTTGTCCCTCACCCCCACTTACCTTCAGTTTATCATTACGGAGGACAACACTTACTTGTAACTCTTTTTCAATTAATAAAAGATGTGCATCAAACTGACCAAATACAGCAGACATATCACAGTTTTGTACTTCTAATTCTTTTTCAAATTTACTCATTGGCATTTTCTCCTTCGCTAGATCCTTCTGGTTGCACCAGAGGTGTTGCTTTTACTTTATAACCTATTTCTTCTTCTGCCATAACATGGAGCACTCCAGTTACACCCTCCTGGGTTTCTTTAAAGAAGACTTCTCTTTTTAAAACGTTGGCATTATCTGACAAGCTACCACGTAAGTCTTCCCAAAGCTGACTTAAAAGCATATCTTTTGCTTCTTCCACAGTTAAAGTTTTATAGTCTGGGGTATACCCTACTCGGGTTTGTACCTCATAAGCAAATGGTAGTGGAAAAAGCTTAGTAATATGTAATTGATGAAGTGTCACTTGCGTATCATAGTCTTGAGATCTAATTTTTTGATTCCAAAGCGTAAAAGAATGATTAAATAACTTCAAACTATACTTCTTACTCACTTCATCGGTATAATTCTTCTTTACCTGAGTGAAATTGACTTCACCTTTTGCACTGTAAACCGTCTTTCCTATAACTTTTGCCTTTGAATCTGTTGCATAAATAGATTCTGATTCTGCACCTAGTGGCATTTGCCCTGAGACTAAAACTTCCCCTTTCTTTACAATATCCCCCTTTTTTACTTTTGGCATACCTTTATAAACAGCAATAGAAGTTACAAGTGCATCTCTTTTTGCTACAATATCTGTTACCTTTCCTGTTGGAATCACCATGTCTGGCGGTGGAACAGTCTCTGCAACTTGTACAACAAGTCTAGTACCTTCAAATTTCATCGCTGTCCAAACAATATCTGGATAAGTTTTTACTAAATAAGCCTCTGCCTCTCTAAGGTCTAAGCTATTTTTCCATTTTCCTACACCATAACCTTGTTCCTCTAGAGAATTTATAATATCCATACTGTTTAAACGACTAGCACCCTCCACATCTACAAGCCATACAAAAGAAGAGAGACACCATAGCATGATGACAAATAAGCCAAGTCCTATGGGCATGAGTTTACGTCTTTTATAACGATGCATTGTAAAGGGCATACCATATTTTTTTATAATCTTCACTCTGCAGCGTGCTTTTTTAACAATAGGCTTTAAGGCTTTAAAATCTTTTGCCATTATTTTAAACTGAATCCTATCACCTATAGCACGTACATCCCATACTTCAATTTCCCTATTTACGGTTAAATTCATAAATCGTTCAAGTGCAAATCCACTTACCTCCACTATAACATATCCATGTAAATAATGCCATAATGTTAAAAACAAAGTCGCCACCTCCTTAAATAAATAAAATTTGTTTAATTTGCCCTCTAATTGTAATGACCTCAGCTGTCATACTTCTGGCTTCTAAATCTTGCCCCTCTATAGTAAGCGGACCTACTTTAGTATTTAAACGAATACGAGATTGTGTATATTCAAGTAGCCCTGCAAAATTTTCTACACTAATTTCTGTATTGCCCACCAAGGTAATATTAGGTACATCCATTACAACTTCCTGTGGCAATTCTAGTGCTAAGCTGATTTGTTCTCTTAAAGATTTCTTAGCACCTTCTTTAAGCTTCTTTTTTGATTTCATATTCATACTCACCCCTTATATACTATCTTATGCAAAAGCTAGGACATGTAGACTATAAAAGGTTGTATTTTATATTACCCGATTATGGTGCATCAACGTATAAATTAAAAGAACCTACCACGGTTCTAACTTTGTGGTAGGTTCTACTTTCACTAAAGATTATTTATTTTTTGTAGCTGCAACCCATGCATCTAATTGAGCTTGTTTTTCTTGGATAATTGTATCAGAACCTGCTGCTTTCATAGCTTCGATAGCAACTGGTAGCATTTCTTCTGGGTCAAGTTTACCTGTTTCAAGTCCTGGTACATATTGTTTCCAAACGTTAGCACATTGTGCAATTTCTGTTTGTACATTATCTGTGTTAAATACGAAACCAAGTGTTTGTGTTGGTTTTGCTTCTTCATTGAACGCTTCGAATTTATCCCATTTTTCTGGATCTTCAGATTCCCATAAGTAGTTAAGGAATTGATTACCAAATGCCCAACCTAAAGATAAGTTGTATTTATTTTGATTTGCACCTGCTTTAATAACATTGTCAGATACTTTATCATAGTGTTCTCCCTCAATACCAAAGTTGATTAAGTTATTGAAGTATGGATCTGTATTGAAGAGTTCAAGTACTTGAAGTGCTACATCTGGATGTTTAGATGTAGAAGAAATAGCTTGCATTGAACCTGTTGTTTCACGATTTGACATAACTGGATCTGTAATATTAATTTGAATATATTCTTGACCCATTGAAGCGCCCTCTTCAACATCTTTTCCTGGTTTTAAAGAACGTGTTGCACAGAACATTTTGCCTGCTTTTTGATCTTGTGTGTAATCTGTAATTGTATCAGCATCCTCTTTAATATAGCCTGCTTGATAGAATTTATGCATTAATGTAAAGAACTCTTTTGATTCTGGTGCTTCTAATTCATTGAATACCTTATAGTCTGTTGTATCATTTGTTACAACACCTGGGTAATTTTCACCACCGATTCTATCGAAGTCAAGTAGTCTATATGCTGATTCACCTTGAAGTGATTCAAAAGCATAAATACTTGGTTCATTGTCTTTAATTGTTTGGAAGAATGGTTCCATATCAGCTAAAGATTTAACATTTGAGAAGTCCATCTTATATTTATCTGCATATTGTTTAAGTACTAAGAATCCCCATTGGTGAGCTTTTTCTTTATTTGCTGGAATTGCGTAGTTAATACCATCAATTTGAGAACCAGCTAAGAAATCCTCACCAAGTAATTCTTTTGTTTTTGGTGCATAAGTTTCAAGCATTTTTTGATCATCATTTAATGGTACATAAGCACCTTTACGAGCTTGTGTGAAGTAATCATTACACCAGTTACATGTGAAACAGATATCAAATTCTTCACCTGAAGAAATAGCTGTTTGTAATTTATCTGGGTATGTACCAAAATCATACATTTCAATTTTAAGATTAGCTGGAATACCTTTTTCTTCAAGGTATTTATTAGCAGCTTCAAGTACTTTAGGCATATCTTCTGGTGTAGATGCACCAGCTGCATACCAAAGAATATCAACTTTTTGTGTAGATGCAGGTGCTTCTGAAGCATCTGCTGTTGTACTTTCGCTTGGAGAAGCACTTGTTTCTGATCCAGTTGCTGCGCTACCGCCGCCGCATCCTGTTAATGCCATACTTGCAAGACAAAGTGTACCTGCGACAATTGTAAGACCTTTTTTGAATAATTTCATTATAATCTCCTCCTAAAAATTTAAATTAAATTTTAAAATAAAACTCTTAAAAATAACTTATGTATATCAAACCAATTATTCTTTTGTTGCACCCAGTGTAATACCTTTTTCAAAGTATTTTTGGAAAAATGGATAAGCAAGAACAATTGGTCCAATAGCGATAATAGCCATCGCCATACGTGCTGTTTCTGATGGGATATTCTTAATATCAATCGTTGCACCTGCTGAAGATGCAGTAATTAAACTGGCAATCTTAGATTGCATTTGATACATTAAATACTGTAAATTGTATTTATCAGGGCTTGTAATATACAATAATGGGAAATACCAGTCATTCCAGTATAGCAACATACTAAACATCAAGACTGTTGCAAGTGCCGGTTTAGCAAGTGGCATTACAATTCTAAAGAAAGTATAATACTCACCAGCACCATCAATCTGTGCAGCCTCAATTAAGCTCTTAGGTACATTTGTTTTAAAGAATGTACGAATAATCATTACATAGAAGGCACTGAATAACTGCGCTAATATAAGTGCTAGAATACGATCTTTAAGACCAAGTACTTTAACAAAAACCATATATGTAGGAACAAGTCCACCTGAGAATAACATGGTAATAACACAAATGACATTAAATGCACTTCTGTACTTAAAATCATCTCTTGAAAGTGGATAAGCATATAACGCCATAATGATAAGTCCTACAAGGCCACCCACAAGTGTCGTAAAAATAGATACCCCATATGCTTTTACAACAGTCATAATATTTTCAAATATATATGTATAGGCTGTGAGGCTAAACTTTGCTGGGAAAATACTATAACCCTTTTCAATAATTGTCATTTCATCTGTAAATGAAACCATTAATACTAAGATCAGAGGGTAAATACATATGATGGCAATAATCACAAATAAAATGTTTAATAAAATATTTGTTCCTTTTGAAATTTGTGTGCCGCTTGATGCAGCACCAACTGCTTCTGCTTGTTTTTTCAATGTATACTCCTCCTCCCTAGATAATTGCACTATCTGGATCAAATTTTCTTACAATAGCATTAAAGGTTAAAATAACGACTAAACCTAAAATTGCTTGATAGAAGCCTGCAGCTGCAGATAAACCAATATTACCTGTAGCAGTAAATGCACGGTAAACGTATGTATCAATTGTATTCGTTACATCTTGAAGAACACCAGTATTTCTTGGAACTGTGTAGAAAAGCCCCATATCCGTGTAGAACATTCTTCCTAAGCGAAGAAGTACCAATACAATTGCAAGTGGTACTAGACTTGGTATGGTAATATACCATATTTGTTGAAGCCTAGATGCGCCATCAACAGATGCAGCTTCGAAAAGTTCTTGATTAACACCACATACTGCTGATAAATAAACAATAGTATCATATCCTGTCCATTTCCACGTATTTACAATGACTAAAATCAGTGGCCATGCATCAGGTTTGGAATACCATGAGACCTTTTCTCCTCCGAACATTTGGATAATTCTATTAAGTGCACCATAGTCATTACTTAATAAACCAAATACAACATAACTAATAACTACCCAAGAAAGGAAGTAAGGAATAAAGAATAAACTTTGATAAACCTTTGCTGCTTTCTTATTACGAAGTTCATTTAAACAGATTGCCATGAATACTGGTAGAATAAGACCAATAATAATGAAAACAACATTGTATCCAATAGTATTACGTGTAATCTTCCAAGCGGCATTGGATTTAAACAAGTATTCGAAGTTCTTTAGACCATTCCACCCCGATCCAAATAACTTCTGAACAGTGTCCATCTTTCTGAAGGCGAACACCAGTCCAAACATGGGCAAGTAGTTATTTAAGAGCATAACGATTAGCCCAGGCACTAACATAGAAATTAGTGTTAAGTTTTTCTTACTAGCTATACTATTTTTTACTGTCTGTGTTTTAGCAACTTCAATTTTCGTATTTGATTTGCTACTCATTCGCTTCACCTCTCCTCGGTATTATCTTATAACTTTTGCCTATTTTTATTAATAGAATATGTTGTCTTTTTGTGAATATTTTATCAGGATAAAATGGTCAAAAATTTACACTTCTTTTTTATCATAGACTAGCTTTTTGCATAAAAAAATAACTTATAGCACTGCAACTATAAGTTATTTTTTTACCTGCTTTTAACCTACAATTTGTTCTTTATATTCTGTAGGCGTCATATTGACATACTTTTTAAATATTTTAGAAAAGTAATGAGGATCTTGAATACCAACGAGTTCTGCCACTTCATATGTTTTATATCTATTGTCTTTTAGAAGTTCTTTTGCTTTTTCAATACGAACTTCATTAAGATATTCCACAAAATTTTTGCCCAGTTCCTTTTTAAACATTCTGCTTAAATAATAAGTACTTACATAGGTATGTTCTGCTAATTCATTAAGGGTAATGGGCATGGTGTAATTTTCACAAATATAATTCATAGCATTTTGCAGAATTTGATTAATATTTTTCTTATTATAGCGATTAATACGATGTACAACACTATTAGCAGCTTCTTTTAAAAGGCTTTGGAGTTCTGAAAGCTGATTTGCATTTTCAATCATTTTATAAATATTAGAGATATCCTTGTTTACTTCTTTATCTTGTACTTCTAAGTTTTTAATAGAAATACGAATCATATTAATTTCATAAATAAGATTCCAGTAAAAGGTCTTTATTTGCTCTGGATCAAGGCTAGCAGCTTGTACTCTCTGTTCAATCTGTGCTAATATTTGCGTCACATCACCTTCATTACCAGTTTTAATGGCCTCACAAAGTTTCTTATCATACCCATCAAAGGCAATACTTTCTTGACTCTTATAAAATCCATTTAAATCACGGTATAAGATAATCGAACTACTTCCCATATAAAAACGATATGCAAGGCCATTTTTACACTCTAGCATCTTTTCATGAAGTTGTTCAACCTTACTCCCCTTTGTACTAATGGAGATCGTCACTGTGAAGTTAAAGCAACTTTCTATAAGTTGCTGAATGCTGTGTGCTTTTTTGTATACATTATCTACCAAAAGTTCACTTTCTGTTAAAGGACAAATAATAAAGGCTATTTGTTTGTTGCTTAGTACAATTTTTTCCACTTTAAAATCATCCGCAAACATTTCTTCAACAGTATTTACAATGCCAAATTGATAAAGTTGTTTCTGATAGGGTTCTAAATGATTTGATTCACCATCCATTTCAATAATTATCATTACAAATTCATCAATAGATATCCCGTAAAGTTCAAAGCCTTCATTAATTTCTTCTTCATTAATATTAATTTGGAAAATAATATCATATAGCAATTTTTCCTTAAGCAAGGGAATGCTTTCTTCAAAGCACTTCTTAAGTTTCTTCGTCTCTAATTGATCATCTCTTTGATATTTAAGTTCCATAACAGCCCTCTTTACAACTTCACAGATATCTTCAATACTAGAAGGTTTTAAAATGTAGTCAAAGGCTCCTACTTTAATAGCCTCTTGCATATATGAAAACTCTCTATATCCTGATAAGATAATAAATTTGCTATGTGGAATAATACGCTTTGCACTACGAATCATTTCAAGCCCATTAATTTCAGGCATATTAATATCTGCGAAAATCAAATCAGGCTTATATTCTTCTATTTTTTCCAACCCTTCTACCCCGTCACAGGCCTCACCACAAATTTCACACTGAAATTTTTTCCAATTGATAATATTAATTAATCCTCTACGAATGGTAGGCTCATCATCAATTATTAACACTTTAAACATAAAAATCCTCCTCTTTAGTTATTTACTGGGATTCTTACTTTTATCTTTGTATATTCTTCATACTTACTTTCAACACTTAGGCCATAATCTGCACCAAAAAATAGTTTGATACGTCCATTTACATTTTTTAGACCAATTCCATGTCGATCCTCCCCTAGCAAATAATCATCTTTATCATCCTGAAACTTTTGATTCATCAAAGCCACTTCTTCTGGTACTAATCCCTTGCCATTATCCGTAATCTCAATCATAATGTCTTCATTGTCTCCCCTTTTCACAGCGAGATGGATAATGCCTTTTTTGCGTGTACGATCAATTCCATGATAAATAGCATTTTCAATAAGTGGTTGCAGTAATAATTTTGGGACTCTACTGCTTAACAAGCTTTTATCTATATCGCTTTCATACACAAGCCGTTCACCATAACGATTTTTCATAATTAAAATATAGCTATCGATATAATGCAATTCCTTACTTAATGGCACCATAGGATTTCCCTTACCTATGCTCGCCTCCATAAGTGCACCTAAAGAAGTTACCATATCTCTAATCTCAGGCACATTATTAAGCTGTGCCATCCAGTTAATTGATTCCAAAGTGTTAAATAGAAAGTGTGGATTAATCTGTGCTTGCAAGGCCTTTAATTCTGCTTCTTTCCTTGTAAGCTGTTCCTTATAAACCTGATTTAAAAGCCTATCTATCTCTTCTGACATTTTATTAAAACAGGTTGTGAGATACCCTAACTCATCTTGCCTATCTACAATAACCGGCTCGTAAACTTTTTCTTGATCTACCTTTTTAATTCCCTCTACTAAGCGATTAATAGGGGCTATAATATCTACTGCAGTTAAAATACTAAATATAGATAAAATAATAAGTGTACAAACCATTATTAAAACAAGTAAAAGACGAAAATGATTCAATTCATCACTTAAAAGCTTTTGAAGGCTGCCTTCTGCTATAATCTTCCATCCAGTATCTTTCATCCGAATAGCCGCTACGAGTCGATCTGACTTATTATCAATCTTATAGTTCCATTGCTTATTTGCCTCTTCTAATGCCAGACTTATCTCATCATTTACCCAGTTGCTTTCAGTTCCGATAATCCATTTGTTTTCTGGACTTAGAATGTTAATATGTTGCACAAATTCATTTGAAAGCTCACTATAAATCCCCTTTAACGCTTCCCGATTAATAAGGACAACTAGTAGTGTCTTTTCCTCCAATGTATCATTATCATTAATCATTCTTACAAGATAGAGGTTTTTAATGGCACCTTCCTCATCTAAATCATAGTACCAAGCAGATTCACCTTCATTTTCACTTGCCAAGTCCCTTAATGCTTCATATGGCACTGTCTCTTTAATACCAACTTTGCCTGCATAAATATCATAACTATAAGTTTTTCCCTCTCTTGGAATAATTGCAATAGACTGTATGTACTTTTCTGCTAGGCATATCTTACTTAAAGTATCATAAATATAAGCTATTTCTTCTTCATTTAGCTGTTTTGAATGATAAGCTTCTTTATCTAATATTTCATAAAGCTGCCTATCGAATATAATATCTCTAGTACTGTCGATTATATCATCTGAAAAATCTGCCATACGCAGTTCTATCATTTTCAGAACATCTGCTGTATAACTAATAGATTTATTTTGAATGATATTATGTGTATTTTGATATAATATCACCCCCATAAATACCATAGGAATAATAATTTGAACTGAAAATAATAATAATAGCTTTTTTTGTATCGGTATATTTTTATATAGTTGCTCGATGTAGTTAATCATGTTTACCTCCTTGTGGTATTGATCGCTCATTCCTAATGAGTTTCACCCATTCAAAAACCTGTTCTTCAGAAACTGTTCCTTTAAACACATTTGGAATTTGTTTTACAATAATGTCTTCCCATAGATTTCTATCAATAAAACTATCTACAGGTCCCACAAGTTCTTTAGCCTGATCTACCAAATCATTTCCTTGCCTTATAACAGCACCATCTAATACTGTTTCTTCTATATAAGTGCCGCTAATAAAACCTGAACCTTGTTTTAAAACCCTAATCGTTTCTTCTGAGGTAAAATCCTTAAGTAAGTTTAAACATGCCTCCCGTTTATTAGGATCTTCCCACGCATTTTGACTAATATGTAAGATACCATTTCCCAATCCATAAATAATCGCACTAGAATCTGCTTTTCCTCCTTTTATATCCGGAAAGGCAATAATCTTAACACTTGTATCATTTTCATCTAGCACATTATCTCCTATAAACCATGAGCCTTGTACAATCATTGCCGCTTTCTTTTGTAAAAACAAATCGTTTCTTGCTTTATCATCTAAGGTGAATATATCTTCTGGAAAAGCTCCATTTTCATAAAGTATCTTCATATATTTCATGCCTTCTAAGAAGCAGGGTTTCATATTTCCTTCATTATCAAAAGGATGTTCAACATCCTCTTTTCCACCTAACTTCATAATAATATTTTGATAAAGATAACTCCCCTCTGGTGTACTATTATATGCAATAGGAATAATGCCATTAGCCTTAAAGATTTTCACGGCCTCTAAAAGTTCTTCAAAAGTAGTTGGTATCTTTACATCATAGGCATCAAATAAATCTTGATTAATAAATAATCCTTCATAGATAGCTTCAATAGGTAAACCATAAATACGATCATTAATGGTAACGTAATCCCAACTAGAGGCTTTAAATCTTTCATACCACTCTTGATCTTCCTTCAATACATCTGTTAAATCAGCTATACGATGATTTGCAACTAAAGTCTCAAAATCTAAACCAGGCCAAAGGCCAAATAAATCTGGTGGATTACCACTTGCAAAGTCTGTTTTTAAAATAAACAAAAAGTCTTCTCCTGCCATAGATGAGTCCTTAATTGTAAGGTTTGGGTACTTTTCATTTAAGTTTTTTAAAATAAGCTTTAAGCGATCCGCTTTACTATCATACGCTCCCCAGCTACTCATAAAATCTATCGTTGTTTTTTCATGAATAGATTCTATAGGGATAATTGACACCTCCTTTTTATCATAGGACAAATAAATCACTGCACCTGAGATAATGCATAAAAGTATTAAGTTAAATATTATAATATATTTCTTTTGCATGTTGTTTTGCTGTACCTATTGGCTCGCGTCCCCCTCTCAACCTACTACTTGAAATACTTTAATAAATCTTTATAATATTTTAACATATTTTTATGGCATTGGTATAATAAATATAAAATTTTTAGAAAAATTTGTTGTATA
>NZ_CEVXFV010000064.1:0-20511 GCF_982396655.1 Cellulosilyticum sp.
TTAATAAAGTTTGCAGCAAAATGCTAGGGCTTATGCTCTAGCATCTTTTTTTATGTCAAAAAGAAAAGGCGGATTTTATTAATATAAAAAATAATAAAAATAAATGAAATTAAATTCATAAAAAGTGTTGACAAATGAAATTAAATTCATTATAATAGTATTATAAAGATAAACAAAAGGAGATATTGGATATGAAAAAAGTAATGGTTAGAGCATGGGAAATAGCAAAAGAAGCAGTTAAAAAATTTGGTGGTAAAGTTAAAGAATTCTTTTCTCAAGCTTTAAAAATGGCTTGGGCAGAAATTAAAGGAGGAGTTAAAGTGGTAGGGACAGAAAAACAAGTAGTATGGGCAAATGAAATCAAGAAAGAAATGATCTCTGAATGTTCAAAAGTAATCAGTCATGATTTTGCTGGAGTATTAGAGGTTATGAATAAAATGAACGTTACAGTTGATGAAGTTCTCGTTAAAGCTACAGGGACTCCAATGGAGAAAATGGTTTTAGATGCTAAGAAATGGATTGAAAGAAAGGCTAAAATTGAAGCTTGTGAAGACGCAGTTTGGTTTATAAATAATAAAGATAATTTATCTTGGATTTAATATGCTACTAACCATTACAGGCTGACCACTTGCCTTAAAGTGGTATCTCCTAAAAAAAGAAAAGGTCGTGATAATATGAATATTAAAGATAGATTATGTAATTTTTTATTAAAAACAGAGATTGGAAATAAAGCAAGAAAAGAATTTAACGAGCAGCAAAAAGCTTTTGAGAATAATGAACCTTATACACGCACATGGAAAACTATATTGGCTGTACAAGAAAGAGGTTATACTACAATTTGTAATGTATACGAAAATATAGGAGATGATCCAACAGCAAAAGAATTTGCTAACATAATTAAAGACATTAGTTTTTTAGATGATGCTCTTGATAATGTTCTGACTTTTTCTGAAGCTACTGAAGAGTTAGGATGTGCTGCAGGATATTTAAACTCTTTAGTCAAAAGAGGTGTATTAATTGAGGGTGAGGACTTTAGAAAAGCAGGTCGTGTTTGCTTAATAACACGAAAAAAGGTTGAAAGTTTAAAAAGATAGATAAAAGACATATTTTAGGATTGGATATTCCAGTCCTTTTTTTATATAAAAAATAAGGCAGCTACTCAGCCGCCTTTTCATCAAAACTGATATTCAATTTATAGCCTAGAAGTTCAGCTATTTGTTCTAGCTCATTAATAGTCCATTTATTCCTCTTTAGTTTGTTACCTATATTTCCTTGGCTTGTTCCTAGCATTTCAGCTAACCATGCTTGTGTCTTTCCACTTCGAGTGAGTAATACTTTTATTTCTGTACTTATATCCATTTTTAATACACCCCTTTAAAGTATATTATAATTATTTAGTTATAAAAGTAAACATATTAAAATAAAAATATCACTAAAAAGTTATAAAATAGTATTGACTTATAATTTAAAAGTGATAATATATCACTATAAAGAGATTTAGAAAACGGAGGATGATTAATATGAAAAAAGTACTTTTAGTTTTATTAGCATCATTAATACTTTCTATTTCACCAGTTACTAGTGCATCTGTAGGAAATTCAAATCCAATACATGATGAAGTAATCGTTGGTTATGAAGTTGGTTATTCTGTTGATTGTCAAACAATATTAGGGCATGATATGAGGATGTGGAATTTCAAAGGGCTTATACCAGGTTGGTACGTTGCTTATAGTTTAGATCAAGACAACTATTACTACATCAGCCAAGATGCAGCTATAGCTTTTTTAGAATAAAAATAAAAAGATAGTTTAAATGGAGATGGTTTTTATGATGGAGAACTACAGATCATTATTTGATGTATATCTTAAAATGTTAAAGGAAGATTATGATGATAGTAACCCATACGATAACCTTGATGAATTGTGTAAAAAATGTAATAGATTAATGTGGGAACTAAGTGGTATGTTAAACCTTCTTGCACATACAGGTGAAATCAATTATGATACTGAGAAGGCTGAGCGTGAAAAATTAGTTAAAACGTTTAGTACAATTTCACTTTTTAATGCGTATATTGAAGATGGAGAAGTAATGGTTTTTAGTAAAGTTTAAAAATACAGTTTGAATAGAATATATTATTTATGACCATGCTCTATTAAAGGAGTGTGGTCTTTTATGTTTAAACGAATTTTAGAACAATTATTAGAAGTTAGATGGTGGCTTGTTATACCTTTAGGAATCATACTAGCAAATATATTTGCATTTATAATAGCATTCAAATAAAAAAATTGCACAATTCTTGTTTATAATATAAAATTATCTTAAAATTAAAAATGAGGTGATTTTATGTTTTGCAAAAATTGTGGTAAACAAATTGATGATGATGTTATTGTATGTCCAGGTTGTGGTAAACAAGTACAGGATTTAAAGAGGGAACCAATATCTAATAATGTAGAAGATATAGTAAATAATAAAGATGCATGGTATTATGAGTGGTGGTTTATAATACTTATGTTTTTTGTATTTTTCCCAGTAGGCATAGCTTTATTAGTTCTAAAGCTTAAATAGGTATATATTATGAGTAGACAATGGAAAACATCTATAATAATTTCTGTTATAATACTTATTATTGGCGGGTTTGGTGTGTACAAGTATAGAGATTATTGCATAATAAATGCAGTACAAAATATGTGTGATATGGATCCTACAGCTAACATACATGTAACAGATTTTAAAACTGTAGAAGAATATTCAGCATATATACAAGAAGTTCAATATGATTTCGAGGAAAAGTCTTTTAAGATTATAGCTGATAAATTTTGGACAACACCTGAACACGCTAAAGAACTATATATTGATTACATTATAAAATAGTATAAATAAAATACGAGATTTAAAAAGGACCGGTTGACTATTAATCAGCTGGTCCTTTTTTTATTTCCAGGACTTCCTCAACTTTAAGGTTGAAATATGTACATATGCGTTCTATAACTTGTAGCTCAACTTGTTGATTATTATTAAGTTTACTTACTGTTGACCAACTCAGCCCTACATCATTTACTAGTACACTTTTTTTGATGTTGTTTTCAAGCATCCAGTGTAGTAGTGGCTTATAGCTTATCATTATAACTCCCCCTTAAATTTAATATTAACATATATTGTAAAAAAATCTATAAATCTTTGCATATTAGAAGTAATCTTTGCATACGTATAGAGTGTATAAAGAAAAGCCACAATATGTACACAAAATATATAACGTAGTATCTATTGTGGTTATTAAATAACATATTGGGGGTATATTTATGAATTTAGCACTTAATGTAGGATTCTATAATACAAAAGTTAAAACAGAAAATATATTAACTATTCATGAGACAAGAGCACGTATAACAACAGAAGGTATCAATACAATAAAAATCGGTAAAGTACTTTATGAAGTAGGTGAAGGTACTAGAGATATAACAGATAAAGCAACAAATGATGTAAGTACAATATGCAGCAAATATAATGTTTTAAAATATGGTGACACTAATACTAAATTAGTAGTTGCTCTACCAATGAACTTATATCTTAATAGAATGTACAGAGAATCATATGGGCAATCATTATTAGGTGTACACAGTGGAATCATAGACGGTATTCAAAAGATGGTTAATGTAAATGAATGTATTGTTTATGCTGAGGGTGCAGCAGCATACTTAAAATACAAATCTGTATTAAAAGAAAAGCTAGTAGGTTTAATTGATATTGGTGGAAATACAATTAATTGCATGGTATTTGACCATGGCAGATTAAACAAAGATAGTATAACTACTCTTGATCTTGGAATGGTTAAACTAGAAAGAGAAATAAGAGATTCATTGAACATAAATAAAACTTGGAATGTACAGGATTATGAGATAAGAGACATACTTGAAACAGGAGAGTGTAGTGATATAACAGATGATATTATAAATTCTCATATAAAGAAAATTAAAAATGAGTTAGTTGAAAAAAAGTGGAACGTAGATAGGCTTACGATGTTTGCAACAGGTGGTGGTAGTATAACATTAAAGAAACAGCTTGAAGAATCTTTTAATAGGATTATTGTAAGTGAAGATGGAATCTATGACAATGTAGATGGATTGTATATGGTAGCAGAAAGAGGATGATTTAATGGCAAAAGAACATATTAGTTTTAAAAATCCACGTGTTATAAGCGTGCTAAATGAAGCTAAGAAAACTCGAAACATGAGTAAACTAGTTGAAGATGCTATTATATTTTATTTAAATAACATGGATAAAGAAAATCAGTATACAACACGAGAAGATGTAAAAGGCATCATTATTGAGTACTTAGGACAAATAGCGTTTCAAGGTCCAATACAGAATAAAAATTATGAACACTTTGAAGATGTGAAAGATGATATAAAGACAATTTTAGATTTATAAAGGGGATGTTAATATGATTACATTAGCAAGTGGGTCTGTATTAGTAATGAAGCTTGGTGCTTTAGCACTAACAACAGCTGTAACAAATTCATTATTGGATGCAGCTGATAAAAAGGACTGGATAATTAGAATTAATATTGTAGCAGGAGTTGTAGCTGTAATAGTTATTTATAGTGGAGTTGTTAAGCAAGGACTTGATTTAGCAACTACATTTATGCACATGGTTGAATAGTGTATGTACCTAGCATCACGCGCCATTAAATACGAGACTAGGGCGAAGCGAGTAGGCGAGTAAGTGTGTGCTAACACGCTTGTCTACTCATTGATTTTACGTTGTTTATATGTTCAAACGGATTGAATATTGGATTGAATAGGGGGTTGTCTCATGAATAATGAGAAATTGATAACAAGTTATATAGTTGGAACATTAATGATAGCTGCACATAATGCGTTACCTGTGCTTTTGGTTCCAGGAGCAGTTGGTGTTTGTGGAAGTATGCTATTTTATGCATTGAATAATAAAGATGAATATAAAAATATGTTTCATACACTTAAGATCGTTAATAAAAATGGTGTATATCCAAAGTTACTTGGGAAAAGACTTATTGGAAAAAATGTTGCTAGAGTTTATACAATACCTGCTGGACTAGAGTTTTCAGATATAGAAAAGTTAAAAGATAAGATGGAAAATATTCTTCATTCAAGTATTAGCTTAACTAAAGAAAATTATACTTTTATTTTAACTAAAGTAATGAATGGATATCCTAAAGTAATAAAAAAAGATTTTACAACTATGCCTAAAACGCTAAAATTTGATTTAGGAGAAGATATAACAGGTAAGTGTGTTAGACTAGACCTAACAGGTACAGAAATGCATACAGGCATTTTCGGAGCGACAGGCACAGGTAAAAGCGTATGTCTTAATGTAATAATGACCCAAATAGTACAAAATAGTTATGAGGTTAGAATAATAGATCCTAAGCACGTAGAATTTACTTTATACTTAGATTACCCCAAATTAAGCAAGTATGCAGTTAAGATAGAAGAAGCTAGGGAAGTATTAGAAAGTACAGTAAAATTAATGGATATTAGATACATGAAGTTAGCTGAATCTAGATGCAAAAGTGCAAAAGAATATAAAGGTGCTGGTATGGAACCAGTATTTTTACTTGCAGATGAATACAATGCATTAATGGAAGATAAAGAATGTAAAAAGTTATTATTTGCTCTTTTAAGTCGTGCAAGAGCTGCTAATATAATTGTTGTATTATCAACACAAAGGCCAAGTGCTGATGTGCTACCAGGAATAATACGATGCAATTTGAAAAACACTATATCATTTCAAACTGAAACAAATGTTGATAGTGAAATAGTAACAGGCCAAAAAGGAAATTATATCGCACACAGCGAACTAAAATCGCCAGGAGAAGCTTTTTTAAAAGTTGGTAGTAGATTTACATTGTTTAAGTCTTACTACTTAACAGATAGTGAAATACTAGAACAAATAGGATGTAAACTTACAGGTAGAAAAAAACGTATAGAGAATATAGAAAAACATAAAGAAGAAAATACTAACAGGGACATAGATGCGATTAAGGCACTAATATGACAGACCGTGACCTGAAAGTAATAGACTTTGTGAGTAAGAATCCTTGTAGGTCTGATGTAATAGAAAAATTATTTTACACTTCTTACCGCGTGGCCATGCGAAGGCTTCAAAAAATATGTGACTATGGATATTTGAAACGGTGGCGTGATAATCCTAATGAAAAGTATTTTTACTATGTAGGTAAACTTCCAAAACAAAAAGAACACCTAAACTTAGCAGCTAAAACAATTTTATACGCTAAAAGCCTGGGATATGAAGTTGTAGAGTTTAGACGTGAGGTCAAGTTAGATAGCATAAGACCAGATGCAATATTAGGCCTAAGACGCGGCGATAAATATGGCGTGTTGATAGTAGAAGTTGAGAGGTTCAATAATAGCCTTAAGAAAAAAATCTCTAAGTATGAGCAGATCTACAAAGAAAAGAAGTACTTCTCTAAGTTCAAAATACTTTATATTAGCAATTATAATATTACAAGTGATGTTATCGACATAATAAATATAAAGTTTGATGTTGTAAATAGATTATAAAGTGATTAGAAAATGATTAGAAAGTAATTATGAAGTGATTAGAGAATGATTAGGAAGTAATTAAAGAATAAAAAAGTCCTGCAAATTATATATTTGTAGGACTTTTTTTAATGTCTCAAAGAATGTCTTCTTATAATTCATATACACGTTGATACTCAAAGATTAGCTAGTACTAATATATAGCATAAAATCCATCAACTTTTTTATTTAAAAAATTATTTTTATTCGATGTTATATTTTTAACTCCTTATTTGTATGTTAATTTGCCAACAAAAACTGGCAATACAAAAGAAGGAGCTGAAAGCATGGGAAGAATAGTTTTTACACCAGAAAAATTGAAACGTTGTAACAAGGTAAACAAAAGATTAATGGAAGACTTCATGGTTGAATTGAGGAGTAATAAAAAAAGCATACATACTATAGACCAATATCGTTATGATTTGCGAATGGTAATATGCTATATACTAGACAATATGGATAATATGTCTTTTTTGGATATGAAAAAGAAAGATTTTAGACGTATTAAAATGTGGTTAATAGAAGAACGTGGAGTATCTTCTGCACGTTGCTCACGTGTTATGAGTGCGATTCATAGTATGCTAGATTATGCTGAAGATGAAGAAGAGTACAACTATGAGTATAACGTATCAAAGAAAGTTAAAGGACTATCAAAAGAACCAGTACGTGAAATTGTATTTCTTAGTGATGAACGTATTAAAAAGCTTAGGAATGCACTCAAAGAACGTGAGATGTATAAATATATGGCATTGGTAGATATGCTATATGATTCAGC
The DNA here is from genome assembly GCF_982396655.1 of Cellulosilyticum sp. Taxonomy (NCBI): domain Bacteria; kingdom Bacillati; phylum Bacillota; class Clostridia; order Lachnospirales; family Cellulosilyticaceae; genus Cellulosilyticum; species Cellulosilyticum sp. Next base: position 7,358 of record NZ_CEVXFV010000064.1, read on the forward strand.
AGCAAGGAGACGTGAGATTCATCAAGTATTACGTAATGGATTGTTAGAACGTAACTATACAAATGTCGTGCGTGGGAAAGGTGGTAAACAGTTTCCGTTGCTATACTTTAGTAGAAGCCATGAAAGCTTAGGTTTATATCTATCTACTAGAAAAGATAAACTAAATGATTTATGGATTATAGGTTCAGGAGATACAGCAAGACCTGCTAGTTATGAGTCTATTTATGGTTGGGTTGTTTCTATGAGATCAATACTAGAAGAAGTTGAAGGAGAATACATCCACTTCACGCCACACTCATTTAGACATAGTTCTCTTGAAAATATGAAGCGTGGTACACACTACATATGTCGTGAGTTATGCAAAGAAGAAGGCTTTTCATTAGAGCAGCTTAAGGTATTTGCACATCATGAAGATAGTGGAACAACTGAAAGTTATTTGAAGAGAGATGATAATAATATTCTTCAAGAGATGTTTGGTATAAAAATGAATTAAATTACAATTTTTACTTTACATTACATAAATATATCTATATAATTTATTAGGCATGTATATATATTCATGCAACATAACATAAAAGGGATATAAAAAATGTAATGTGGATTAAATTGGTTTATATATTAAAAAACATAATCCAAGGAGTAGAATTACATGTTATATCAAAAAAATACTATTAATATTAAAGACTTATTAAAGGACATAATAAGTATAAGTGTTAATGGAGAAATTATTTATAAAAAATAGTTTCTATAGGGTACATTGTGTGCCCTATTTTTTTTATAATTGACGTAGTTTTTGACGGAGTTATGCCTATAATTATGTTTAAATTATTTTTTACAATAGTAAAAAATAATACTAAAGTTTAATGTGAAAAACGTTGATGTTCTAATAGAAACAACGTTTTATCAATATTTATAAACTATCATACAAAATTTAAAAAAAGAGTAGCTCATTCGTAATGAGCAAGTCGCGGGTTCGAGTCCCGCTTCCAGCTTTTATAAGGGTTTATAGGGATAGACCTAAGTGAGAAAATAGATTTACAGTGTAGTTTACAGCGAAATAATTAGTGAAGAGAGAAAACCTCAGATGTATAAAAGCATTTGAGGTTTTTAAATCTTTATTTATTAATATAAAAAAATATATAGGAGAGAATATGAAAGATAGAATAAGAAGTTATATAAAGGAAAATAATAAGGAAATCAAAGTTTGGGATGATACAGGAATTAAAAGGTATAGGGGAATGGGGAAATGGGTTAGTATATTCTGGTAAACTAAATCAACAAGAAATTGCTATAAAGTTTTTAGCTGAGACAAGCAGTAAAAAATTAATAAGGTTTAAGGCAGAATATTTTAATATAAGTTTACTAGAAGGGTGTAATGATATTGTAAAAAATATTAACTATGAAGAAATTCTAATAGATGATATTAGTGTACCAATGATTATGATGAAGAGATATAAGTCATCTTTGAAAGCACACAGGAAGTCAGAAGAGATGACAGGAGAAGAGTTAGTAAAAATATTTAATTTTTTAATGAATGTATTATCTTTTATACATGATAATGGAATAATACATAGGGATTTAAAACCCGAAAATATATTAGTAGATCAAGAAGGAAATTATAGGTTAAGTGACTTTGGGATAGCTAGTTACAATCCTGAAATCTTTGGATTAAAAGCGAATACTCAAAGAGGGGAAAGGCTAGCTAATTATGAGTTTTCAGCACCTGAACAATCTCAAAAAGATATAGAACCAGCCCCTTCTATGGATATATATGCAATGGGACAAATTTGTCAATGGTATGTATTTGGTAAAACTCATAAGGGAACTGGAAGAAGAAGGTTTCAGGAAATTTTTGAAGGACAAGAGGCTCAAATTTTAGATGTTGTTATCAATAAATGTATTGCTAATGAGCCAAGTGAGAGATATCAATCAATTAATGAGATAGAAAATGATATTAACAGAATGCGAGAAGCAATGAAAAAATAGATCCATTTGATGAAATGAAGTTACTAGGCGATGTTATTTGTGCCTCATATCCAAAGGCATATTGAAAAGTAGTAGAAATCAATAATAGTGAAGTAATAAAAAGATTAATTGAGAATATTAACAGCAGGCCATTTAAAAGTCAATTATGGTTTAATACAGGAGTAGGGAATAATACTATAAGTAGACTAGAGTACATTGAAGAAAATCAACTTATCATTAATTCACATGAAATAAAAGTAAATAATATATGGTTATATACAGGAGACAACCTGTATGACGATTTAATAATTGTAGAGGCTGAAAATGATATGAAAAATATTACACCATATATCGTTGATGAGGAAGAATTATATCTAGTAGCAGTTATTGATAAAAAATATATTGTAGACCCTACAATGGCAGAGTCAGGATATGTAGAAATCGATAACAGGATTATTAGTACCAATGAAGTAGAAGTAGAATATCGTGATAGATATAATACGTATAGATATTATATTATAGGGACAGAGTGGCATAGCAGTATTATAGAAGAGAATGATGAAGTACTAAGAAGAATACAGGGACAAATATTACAAAATGAAGATGTAATACAATTAAAGAATGATTTAAGAAGAAAGAAGCATAGAGAAGTATATTTAAGATCATGATAAAAAATAGTAGTAAATAGCAGAAATTATGGTTATAGTAAATTTAATGCAAAATTCTAAAGAAAGTTTGCGAGTATAATTACTATTTATAAACAAGAAAACTCGCTTAATTTGTACAGATAAAGGTATTAAGAGCCATAGATGTTTATAATGCACTTAGGGCTTTTTCTAATTTATAAATAGCATCTTTTTTAGTATCATCAGTAGAATGTACATACCTATTCAATGTAATTTTAACATCCGTATGTCCTAACAGCTGTGATACTGTTTTTACATCCACACCCTGCTCTATAAGGCGAGTCGCAAAGCTATGGCGGAGTCCATGGAAAGTGATGCCTTTATATTTTGTAATAAGGTTTCCGTCTGAATCAAGTATTTGGTAAGGGCGGATTTTTGCTTTTTCACAGAGAAACTTGTGAGATTTGGCGATGCTGTCATATTTAATTTGATTGCCTTTACTATTTTTAAAGACAAAGTCATCAGCTTGTCCATTGATATTCTCTTTATGGTGCTGTAGCAACAGATTATCTTTCACAGGTTACAAATGTAAATCTAGTGGAAGGGGCTAAAGCACCTAATTGGGAAAAGTTCATTGATGAAATCTTTTTAGGTGATAAAGAGCTTATGCATTATGTCCAAAAGGCTATAGGTTACAGTTTAACAGGTTAGAGTAAATATATCTAATTTTAGTACGGCTATCTTATTTTAACAATACGTCTGATTATTGTACGCTTACTATATTTCAAGTTTTTAGTTGGTTTCTCTATAGACATGACGAGAATAAAGAAGATTTAAAAAATTAATTACAAGCAATAACTTTTTTGATACAATGGGTATAAATGCTTAGATATTAGTAATAGCAGAGAGAGAATGGAGAAAATAAAATGAAATTAGGAAAGATTAGAAAGTTATTGGGAGTTATTTTAGCAGTGGGGTTAGTGAGTGGTAATGTTTTTGCTGGGGAGGTTGTAAGTAGTGATGAGGTAGTTGTAAGTGAAGAAAGCAGCTCGGACACTGTGGAAGGTTCAATATCTATGGTTGTAGAGGCGAATGGATTTTCTGGTGATGAAAGAGTAGACTATTTACTAACTTATGGTCAAGCAGTGGGGCAGAGTGTAGAGAAGGATAATGTGAGGGTTACGATAGAGCGAATATTGGCAGATGCTTATACCTGGCAGATGCTTATTTCTGTGGAGACTATAGATGGAACGGCATTTAAAGGTGATGGAGAGAGAGTTTGGGTGCAAGGATTAAATGTTACAGACAAGCAGAGGTTGGCGATTGAAGCAGAGAAGGAGAAGCTTATGGCGGCATTGCCAAAAGATGCGGGTCTAATGGATTATTTAAAAATAGAGGCGCAGTTTAATGAAACCTTTAAAAGTGCCCTTGAAAAGTGTACAAAGGAAGATGGCACGCTAGATATGGATGAGTTTAGAGCCTATATAAACGATAACGATGGTAATGGCTGGGGTTCTGCTTCATCAAGTTATGGACCAGGTTATAGTGGGCAGGATACAGAAAGTAAGAAGTATTTTGTGTACGAAGGGAGTAGCCAGGAAGCAATGAGCAATGAATGGGTACTTCGAATAGATGGGGTAAGGCAGGAGAAAGAGGTGACTTATGATATTACAAAGACAGTTGCAGCGTATCTAGAGGCGCATAAGAATGATGAGGTGGAGACTGAGCCACTTGAAATAACAGATGAGGAGAAAGAACGTTTAGAAGACCTTAAACTAACGGATAAGGAGTGGTATGAAGAGCGTAAGGCGGAATTTGAGAATAGGCCAAAGCATATATTGGCTGAGGGAAATTTAGAGCTTGCTATTATCCCTGAAGATGAAGCTTATTGGATTGATAATATAGGTTTTATAGATAATCAGTTCCATATTCTCTTTAAGGGCGAGAGTCAGCAGCATTATAATCTAGAGTTAAGCAGCAAGGATGAGGAATGGGTAATGGATATCTATAATCATGAGAGTGTAAAGTATGAGGAAGAGGAAAAAGAGAAAGTAGTGGCGTATAGAGCGTATGATATAAAAGATGTGGAGGCTTTGAAAAATTACACTTTGACACTTTCGACAAATAAGTTATTAGAAGAAACTACAGGATTATCAGATATTGAACTAAAGCTTGAGGCTTTTTCTGTACCTAAAGTCATTACGGTAAATCAAAAGCTTGCGTATTATGATGATAAAGAAGTAACTTTGCAAGAGGTTGTATTAAATGAACATTCAATGCTTTTAACTTTTACAGGGGTTGAAAAGAGCATGAAGGTAGCAAGAGACATTCAAGTGAAATTAAAGGATGGCACATGCAAAAAGTTATATTCTAGTGCAGGACATGGCAATGAAGTTCAGGAGACCAGTATTTATGCATTAGGTAATTTAAAACAAGAAGAAATTGTAAGTATTTTATGGGAGGATAAAGAAATCTCATTACAATAACTCACATCAAATAGCTAAATAAGGCGATATCTAGTAGAGATATCGCCTTATTTAGCTATTTGATGTGAGCAAAAATACCCTTAGTAGCGTGTGTGTGTATAAGAGATGAATAAAAAATAAATAAAAAATATTTAAAATAGTGTATATAAAAAGACGTTTTGTGCGCTGTAGAGGGAATGAAAAATCCTTTTTTGAAATGCAAAACCCATAAAAATCAATAAAAATTATGCATGTTTCAAGTTAAGAGAAAAAATTTTATTTTATTTGAAAAACTAATTTATTATATGTCAAAAAGCATAAAAAAACATTATGTGAATAAAAATTTATTTACATAATAAATGAAATAAAGTAAAACATATTGACATTTTATAAAAAATTTAATATTATTCTTACAAGTAGCAAGGACGCTATGAGAACAATTGAAGGGCTCATAGTGTCTTTTTTTGTAGACTGGAAAGCGCAATTTTAAACTTTCCTATGTCCAAACTCAAAATTTGATACTCAAAATTTGAGTTAAGAATGTGACGTTAGTCACTTTCTTATGATAGAAAACCAACTAGGGAGGAAGATTTTATGAAAACAAAATTTACACGTCTGCTTGGAATTATGTTAGCTAGTGCATTTATGCTAACTGGATGTGGTGGTGGACAACCGGCATCATCAGAAGGGGTAGAAGCAACAGAAACAGCACAAGTAGAAACAACAACAGCTTCAGGTGAAGCTAAAATTGCAAAACTTATATCAGGTCCAGAACCAGGTTCACTTCATCCTGCTTTATCACAAGGAACACATGAGTCTATTATCTTAGACCATGTCTTTGAGGGGCTTATGAAAAGAGATGCAGATGGCAATATCATACCTGGTACAGCAGAAAGCTATGAAGTGAGTGAAGATGAGCTTACATATACATTTAAAATTCGTCAAGATGCAAAATGGTCAAATGGTGACCCTGTGACAGCAAGAGACTTTGAGGTGGCATGGAAATATGCCCTTGCCCCAGAGACAGCATCTGATTATGCTTATCAGCTTTATTACTTAGTAGGTGCTGAAGATTATAATGTAGGGATAGGTTCAGCTGATGAAGTAGGCGTTAAAGCATTAGATGACACAACACTCGAAGTTAAATTAGCATCACCAACAGCTTATTTCTTAGAATTATGTGCATTCTATACATACTATCCAGTTAATGCAGCGATTCAAGAAGAAGTGGGCGCTGAGTGGTCTCATGATGGTAGTACATTCGTATGTAATGGACCTTTTACAGTTACAGCATGGAATCATGATGAAAGTGTAGAACTTGCAAAAAATGAGAACTATTACAATAAGGATGCTGTAAAACTTGATGGCATCACTTTCTATATTTCAGATGACCAAAATACAATGTGGCAAATGTATCAAAACGATGAAATTGACCTTGATTATGAAATCCCTACTGATGTAGTAGGTCAATTAAAAGCACAAAATGACCCAGAACTTCAAATTGTACCAGAACTTGCAACTTACTTCTATCGTTTTAATACAACAGTTAAACCATTTAACAATGCAAAAGTACGTAAAGCCTTATCTATGGCGATTGACCGTCAGCTAATCGTAGATGAAGTTACACAAAGCGGCGAAATCCCAGCATACGGTGTCGTATGTCCACAAATTGCAGATGCAACAGGTGACTTTAGAGAAAATGGCGGTGAATGCTTCAGCGAAAATATTGATGAAGCTAAAAAACTTTTAGCTGAAGGTCTTGCTGAAGAAGGAATGGATAAATTAGAGTTTACAATTCTTTATAATACAAGTGAACAGCACAAAAAAGTTGCTGAAGCTATTCAGCAAATGTGGAATGAAAATTTAGGTGTTAATGTCACACTAGAAAATACAGAAATGAAAGTTAAAATTGACAGAGAACATAAATTAGACTATGAAGTTTCAAGAGCTGGATGGATTGGTGATTATGCAGACCCTAATACATTCTTAGATTTATTTACTTCTTGGAGCTCACAAAATGATACAGGCTGGAAAACAGAAGCTTATGATGAACTCATTACTAAAGCAGGCGAAGAACTTGACCCAGCAACACGTATGGGGTATTTACATGAAGCAGAAGAAATGTTAATGGAAGAAATGCCTATCATGCCTATCTATTACTATACAAGAGCTATTGAAACAAAACCTTACTTAACAGGTGTGTTTAAAGCTGTTAACAGAGACGTTAACTTAACTTATGCAGATATCAGCAAATAGTTCGTATAACAATTAAATGATGTAGTATATGTAAGTTGCCTATTTTTTGATAGGCAACTTACTATAAGTTATGGGTGTAAAAATATAACAGGTTTCAATGGATGAAACAGTAGAGAGGGAGGTTATTTATGCTAAAGTATATCTTAAAGCGAATAGGAATGGGGCTTATAACAATATGGGCAATCATTACAATTACTTTTTTAATTATGCATAATATACCAGGAGATCCTTTTGCAAAAGAAGGAAAAATGACAGAGGCAGTTTATAACAACTTAATGGCACATTATAACTTAGATAAACCATTAAGTGAGCAATATGTGATTTATTTAAATAATGTAGCGCACCTAGATTTAGGGCCTTCTATAACGAGTAAAACAAGAACTGTGAATGATTATATCAATGAGAACTTCCCAGTATCAGCACAGCTTGGAATTGTGGCATTTATATTTGCCCTAATAGTAGGTGTAGGACTAGGTATCGTAGCAGCACTTAAGCGAAATAGTTGGCCAGATTATATATGTACTATTATTGCAATTATAGGGATTTCCATACCAAGTTTTATTTTATCGACTTTACTGATTGAAGTCTTTGCAATTAAATGGAAATTAGTCCCTACATCAGGGTGGGGAAAACCACAAAATATTATTTTACCAGCTATTGCAATTAGCATGATGCCTATTGCACACATTGCTAGGATGATGCGTTCAAGTATGATTGAGGTACTTGGGCAAGATTACATACGTACAGCTAAGGCAAAAGGACTGTCTCAAGGTAAAATCATTAGAAGACATGCCCTTCGTAACTCATTAATTCCTGTTATAACAGTAGTAGGAACAACCTTTGCAAATATTGTAGTAGGAAGTTTCGTTGTAGAGAATATTTTTAGAATCCCAGGACTTGGAAAATATTTTGTGCAATCTATTACAAATAGGGATTACTCCGTTATATTGGGAACGACTATTTTTTATAGCGTGATTTTAATTAGTGTCTATATTGTAGTAGATATACTATATGTTTTAGTAGACCCACGTATTCAACTGGTATCTAAGAAAAGCAGTTGGTTTAAAGGTAAAAATAAGAAGACAACAGAAACTAGCGAGTGGGGGATTTAAAGATGACAGAAGAATTTCAATTGACACCAGATTTGTTTGAGCAAGTTGAAAATAACTTTGAAGATGCTGAAGCCATTAAAAGACCTAGTTTAACTTATTGGAAAGATGTATGGAGACGTTTACTTGAAAATAAATTAGCGATGTTTGGCTTTGCAATTATTATAGTACTTGTATTACTTGCAATATTTGCACCGATATTGAGTCCTTATTCTTATGAAATGCAGTCACTTAAAGAACGTAACTTAATGCCTAGCAAAGCACACTGGTTTGGAACAGATAGCTTAGGAAGAGATTTATGGACTAGAGCTTGGTATGGGGCACGTATTTCTTTAGCAGTAGGCTTTGTGGCAACAGGCATTGAATTTGCCATTGGGGCTATTTATGGTGGGATTTCAGGTAGTCTTGGCGGCTGGGTAGATAATGTCATGATGCGTATTGCAGAAATTTTCTATAGTATCCCTTACATGCTTATTGTTATTTTAATGATGGTTTTAATGTCACCAGGACTTGTACCTATGATTTTAGCTTTAGTAGCTACAGGATGGATTGGTATGGCAAGATTAGTGAGAGGACAAGTGCTACAACTTAAAGAGCAGGATTATGTCAAAGCTTCAGAAGCATTAGGCGGTGGGCTTTTTTGGAAGCTTAGAAAACATTTAATCCCTAATACTATGGGACCTATTTTAGTAGATTTAACATTATCTGTTCCAAGTGCCATCTTTGCAGAAGCTACATTAAGCTTCTTAGGGCTTGGGATTTCAGCGCCTATGGCAAGTTGGGGGTCTATGGCAAATGATGCGCTTACAGGACTTTTCACAGGTGCAGGCTATCAGCTTTTCTTCCCAGCACTACTTATTTCATTAACCATGTTTGGCTTTAATGTATTAGGAGATGGGCTTAGAGATGCGTTAGATCCACAGCTTAGGAAGTAGAAGGAGGTAGAAAGACATGGACACATTATTAAAAGTAGAAAATCTAAAGGTTTCCTTTAAAACCTATGCTGGGGAAGTACATGCTGTACGAGGCATAGACTTTGAGGTTAAAAAAGGTGAGTGTATTGGGATTGTAGGAGAAAGTGGTTGTGGCAAAAGTGTGACGTCACAGTCAATTATGCAGCTTTTAAAGACGCCGCCAGCAATGTATAAAGAGGGGCACATCCTCTTTGAAGGAGAAGACCTTTTAAAGAAAAAAGAAAAAGAGATGCAAAAGATTCGTGGAAATAGTATTAGTATGATTTTCCAAGACCCTATGACAACACTTAATCCTACACAGAAGATTGGGAAGCAAATTGCAGAAATCTTAATGGAACATAAAGATATTAGTAAAAATGAAGCGTATGCGGAAGCTGAAAAGATGTTGGAACTTGTAGCAATGTCAGAGCCTCATAAACGTATGAATCAATATCCACATGAATTTTCTGGTGGGATGAGACAACGTGCCATGATTGCTATGGCCCTTGCTTGTAAACCTAAACTTATCATCGCAGATGAACCAACAACTGCCCTTGATGTAACGGTACAAGCACAAATTTTAGAGTTACTTCAAGACGTTCAGAAGAAGATGGGGATGTCTATTATGCTCATTACACATGATTTAGGTGTTGTAGCTAAAATGTGTGACCGCGTAGTAGTTATGTATGCTGGTCAAATTGTAGAACAAGGCAGCGTAGAAGCAATCTTTAAGTCACCAACACATCCTTATACAAAAGGTTTATTAAAAGCCGTTCCTAGTATGGAGATGAATCGTCATGAAGCGCTTAAAACAATTGTAGGTACACCTCCTGATTTATTTGCACCACCAGCAGGATGTGGTTTCTTTGCAAGATGTGATCAGGCTATGAAAATCTGTAGGGACCATATGCCACAAATGCAAGAGATAAATTCAGAGCTTTCTTCGGCATGCTGGCTCAATCATCCTATGTGTAAAGCAAGAGTTTGCTCAAAGCAAAATGACTTAAAGCAAGATAGAAATGACTAGGAGGAAGGCAAGATGGAACAAAAGGAAGTTTTATTAAAAGTTGATGGGGTGAAAAAGTACTTTAATGTAGGAAGTGGTACGCTTAAAGCCGTTGATGGATTAAGCTTTGATTTATACAAAGGGGAAACATTAGGGCTAGTTGGTGAAAGTGGATGTGGTAAATCCACTGCGGGAAGAACTATTTTGCGCCTTTATGAACCTACAGATGGCAAGGTTGTTTTTAATGGAGAAGATGTCTTTAGTTTATCTAAAAAGCAATTAAAAGAAATTCGTAAACAAATGCAGATTATTTTCCAAGACCCATATGCTTCATTAAATCCAAGAATGACAGTAGAAGATTTGATTGGAGAAGCCTTAGATATTCATAAACTTGCAAGAGGCAAAAAACGTCATGAACGTATTGTAGAGCTTCTTAATTTAGTTGGGCTAAGTGAAGAACATGCGTCAAGATTCCCACATGAATTTAGTGGAGGGCAAAGACAACGTATTGGAATCGCAAGAGCTTTAGCCGTAGAACCACAGTTTATCGTATGTGATGAACCTATTTCAGCACTAGACGTTTCAATTCAAGCCCAAGTTGTCAACTTACTTAAAAAGCTGCAAAATGAAATGGGGCTTACCTATTTATTCATTGCCCATGATTTATCTATGGTAAAATATATTTCAGATAGAATCTTAGTCATGTATTTAGGACAGATGATGGAACTTGCAGAAAGCGAAGAACTTAATGGCAATCCATTACATCCTTATACACAGTTCCTTTTATCAGCTGTGCCTATTCCAGATCCAGAAATAGAGAAGAATAGAGAGCGTATTCGTGTAACAGGAGAAATACCAAGTCCTATTGACCCACCAGATCTTTGTCCTTTCTGTACAAGATGTCCTCATGTACAAGATAAATGTAGAAGACAAAGACCACAGTGGAAAGAAGTAAGTCCTAAACATTATGTGGCTTGTCATTTGTTTGATTAATTAGCTTATAAATTAGGTGTTTCATAAATTAGATATTTCATGAATATAGAAGTAAAATTTATATCGCCAATCACAGTATGTGGTTGGCGATATTTTTATGCAATTTTATTCGAGTAATAGATTAAAAATTTTGAAAAATAATTACAATAATAACATTTTCTGATAAAATGAAATGAGGAGGAGGCAAGCTATGAAATATATTAATTTAGTAATAGATGTATTATTAATAATGGGTTTTATGGCTTTGATTGTACCTAAGGAAATTTATAGGGATGTATTAAAGTGGGGGAAGAAGCATGATAAGATTGTTGGGATTATCGTTTTTGCGATTTTATTATTAATTTTTAATAGGGCTTATATAAGTAGCATAATTGGATATCTTAGTCACATAAAATTAAAGGTGTATTTATTTATGATACCACTTGTCTATTTTATACTGTGGCTAACAATATATATGGGCAGTGGAAATGTCGCTTACTATGCGAAGAAGATTTACTATATCATAGTTTTGGTGGTGGATATCTGCATTATAAATCATCTTGATTTTTCTCAGTTTGATATCCAAAATACATTTGGTTTACCCAAGCCGTTATATGCAAGTGGGCTTATAAGCATTGGGATTTTTATATTGGCTTTTGTACTGGATTTATTGATTTTATCTGGGGGAAGCATTAAGGAATTTAGTTTTGCAGGCGCCACCTTTGTGAAAGAAGACCTTAAAAAAAATATTAAAGAAAATGCAAATAATATACAGATTTTATTAGATAAAATTGAGGCGGAATACAATGCGGTACAGCAGTTTGAAGCCTATATTGATAAGGCAGGTATAAAGACGAAGTTAGAGGAGAAGCTAGATGCATTTGACTGGTGCAAGGAGTTTAAGGCACTGGCACAATATTATTGTAGCTTTCAAAAGGAAGAAATTATAGCGGAGTGTATTGTGGTTGAGCGGGGAATGAATTTAAGAGACCGATTAGTTGTGGCATATGATATATCTAGTATGAAAAGTACAAGGGTATGCAAAAACTTATTAGAGAAAAAATCATATTTCTTGCAGGCACAGGAGCAGCTATTATTTATTCCGTATGAACCCACTTTTTTTGCACATAAGATTATCGTGGTACTGCGAGGAAAGAATAATGTGGTGCAGATTGAGCAGCGTTTTATACTTAATATCTTTAAACGATTTGAAGATTATGTGACGACTGTAATTGCAGAATTGCCTGAATAAAAACTTTTCATTGATTTAAAATGACAATGGCATTAAAATATGACTATATGGGAGGTGACGCTTATGAAGAAGAATACTGAATCGCGAAAGGCGATCATAGAAAAAGCAAAAACTGTTAAAGCTAATGGTGGCGTAGGTGCTAAGACTGTCGGCCTTTCCAATAGGTGTGACCAAATTGTTAGTACAGCAAATAAAACAACCCAAATTTTAAAAACTATTGGATAAGTTGAGCTGTATAACAATAAAAGAGTTGGTGCATAATATATAGTATCTAGCCATATTGAGGATGATACAATTATGCAGCTAACAAGAAGAGAACTCATCGACTTGGCAAAGCAATTAAAACATAAGGGCGGTGTAGGCCCTAAATATATAAAATTGTCTAAGTCAGAAGATGATTCAGTGTATAAGATACTTGCTCAAGATGAAAAATTGGTATTACAAATTAATTATAAAAATTAGAATAAGGCGGTGGCTATGAAAGCTGCCGCTTTATTTTATGGTGTGCCCAGCATGGGCGTAGTCTAACGGGTGAAAGTCCCGAGTGTGG
>NZ_CEVXFV010000065.1:0-20374 GCF_982396655.1 Cellulosilyticum sp.
AAATATAGTTGCTAAAATAGCTACATATTCCATGTGAGACCTCCTTATTATTTTTTGTTTCATCATGCTTTTAATTCTAGTTCATATTTAGTAAAAGGGCATAAAAAATACACCTTATAACGGTGCTTCTCTATGCCTTACAAATTATTCTTTTATTCTTCTACTGGTGCCGTTTCATCCTCAGGGAAATGTTCTTCAATAAGGTCAAGTAATTCATCTGCTTCACCTTCATAAAATTTACCTTTTGCTGCATACTTAGCAACCGCTGTTGTAAGTACTTCTTTTGTATTAATCTCATTTTCAATGTTCCATTTCATGAAAATGTAATAAGATGAATGTTTTACTACTTCTGACATAAATATCACTCCTGTTCTAAATTAGCTGTTTCCATTAACATATTTGATATTGCTGTTATTTGTTCTTGCAATGCTTCAATCTTTGCATCTGGACAATTCCATTCTCCCCATGACATTTGCCTGTACGTTCTTGTGAATGTGTAGCCACTATACCAATCCGTGAAACGTTGTACACATACGCCTTCATTAGACGGTGAAAACCCTCCTGATTCTAATTTAAATGTTTCTAGCATACCGTAACTATATCCAGATGGTAAATGTTCAACATTAAATACAAACCTTATTCCTGTTTCTTTTATAAGGTTTGTATCTCCACCATTCTGAGCACTTACCTTTTCAACACCTAATCTACCAATATAGGTATTTAAAACATTGATTTGATTTTCTAAACTTGCAAGTTTTGAATCTGTTACAGGTGTATCACCCAAACAAACAGGAATACCATTACTATTTGGAACCCATAGCTTACCAACTGTATCATTTGCTTTTTTTACAGTTATGTACCATTGATTTCCAACTATAGTTGTTGGTAGATTTTGTTCTAATATACAATTTACAGGTATCATAATACTTCCATCTATTTTCATTCAATTACCCCCTCTATTAAGTAGCTACCATTGTATTTCCTAACACTTACAACATCACCTACTGAAACACTTACATGTTTAAATTTAATTGCTGCAAGTGTTTGATTAGACCAAGGCATAGTTACTTGCAAAGGTGAAATAGATGTAACGGTTGGATATCTAGGTGCATTTGATTTTAATTCTTGTTTAGCCTTTTTTGTTGCTTGATTATATCCTGCAAAGCTCATAAATACATCACCCTTCTTATTGTATGTTGCATATAAGGATCATTAGAGTTTATTGAACATCCGACCCATTCTGCTTTAATGTTAAGTTTTTTGTTTTTGAATAATATTGCTTCTAAATCATCAAGTATTGGAATTAATAATGTTTGAAATGTAACTGTATAATACTTCTGTGAACTACGTGCAGCTTTAGCTTTTACTTTAGCTTGTAATTCGATTTCATTAGTTACCTCACTAAATTCTTCAGGTTCATCACAACGATTAAACCAATTAACAGTGCTAATTTCACTATCAGCACGATCATTTATGTATGTGTATTTTATTCCAAGTTCAGAATTATAACCTGTGAATATATTAAATACTTCACTTGTATCAATTGAATCTTGAAATGATTCTAGCATTATTTGATTTGTTTCATCTGTGAACTCAAAAGTAATCTCTTTATCTTGTGGTATTACATATTCTTTAGCTGTGAAATATCCATCACCATCTATTCCAAGTGATGTATAGCCTAATGCATCAAGAAGATAATTAATAGCTTCAAGTTTTGTTGTATTCATTTCAAATACTTTTGTATTACTTAATGTTTTTTGTGATGTAGGTATTTTTACATTTTGACTATTTAAAAGCCTTAATATTTCATTATAAATATTTGTACCTGAACTTACTTCATAATCATCCTGAAATTTATCATACTTATAAAGATTTAGTTTTGAATATCCGCTTATAGTAGCTGTATCTGTAATTAAACTTGTTGTATTACCGTTTTTATCACCATTACTTTTTTCAAGTATAAATATTCCAAGTGGCATTTCTAAATATGTATTATGCACATATGTATGCATTGTTACTTTAATCATATCACCTGTGTAACAAATTCTACTATCTTCATGAATATTAAAGCTTGCAGTACTTCTTATATCTGAAAAGCATGAATATGTCATCGAAAAACTTTCTATACAATTTAATTCTTCAACTTTAACATTTTCATTTTTATCTAAGAGCTGAAAAGTAAACCAATTCTTTCTACCACTCTCGCTTAGAATATCCAAAATAGATTGGCTTATCATATTCCACCCCCGAATAATATGTTTCAGTTACAACAAATGATATATATTTATAGTACTCAAGTGAATCCGTTGTACCAGTTATCTGTATAGTACAGTAAAATGCTTCGCCTTTACCATCTCTATAAAGAAGTATTTCCTTTTCTTCTAACGCTAAAAAGTTTTCATAAGCTTCTTGTGTTTCAAAACAACATTTGCATGAAAATGATTTGTATTTTTGAGTTGATGATACCCTCTTTGGTACCGTTAGCCCACATATACCTAAATATGAACTATTACTATTGAATGCTATATCAGCTAATGAATCATTTATTGTTTCAAATCCTGTTAATTCAATAAATATATCTTCTCCTGGAACACTCAGCACTCTATTTGATAATGTAACTGATGCTTGTACAATCTCACTATCTCTAAATGTTCCTATTGACGATAATGCTCTAACCTTATAATCATAACTTATACCGCTTCCACAACAATAATCACTGTATTTAGATTCTCTACTTAAATTATCTTTCATTTTTTGCCATGTTGTTTCTGTACTTTTTTTACGATATATAGCATGTTTTAAAAATTGTTCCTGCTCAACACTTGAAAAAACTATTGTTATACATGTATTTTGAACATCTGAATATGCATGTATAAGTGGTTGTTCAAGTTCAGCAAATGAAACCAAGAATGTTGCTATAGCGTAATCTGACCATTCATTATATGAATTTTTAATACGTACTTTAATGGTGTTGTATGTGTTATTTGATAGATCCACACATTGATAAGAGTTTATCTTACTAGAATAAACATCTTTTACTATAACCCCATTTAAAGTAACTTCATATTCTATTTGTTCAGAATCAAGTGTCCAAGAAATCAAAGGACTCGGAGTAGCATATTCTGATTGAACATCTAATATAGGTGTTTTAGGAGGTCCATATGCTGTGAATGTAACAGTTTGAGTTGTTGTATTTGAGTAATAAGTACTTTGATATGTTGCTGTAACTTTAAGTGTTACTGTACCACTGGTAAATGTATTTGCCAAAACAGTACTTGTTACAGTATCCAATAAATTATTTGATATTGTATCAGAATACTTGATAACTCCATTTTGTACACACTCAATTACTATATTTGTCATGTTTTCGCCTATTACTTTAAGCTCAATAGGATTGTATAATTTTTGAGGTATGGAGTTTGGCTCAATTGATAGTATTTTAACTTGTGTTCCTGTTAAATCAACTTCTTTTGTATATTCGTTAGAGCTATCACCATTATAAACAGTTAATTTAAATGTAACTTTACCTGTTACATTAATATCGCCTGGTACAAAAGTTACTGTGTTTTCAGTTGTACCAGTTTTTGTTGCAATTAAAATGTCATTTTTAAGAACTTCTACTTTAAGTGATAAAACATCTTCATTTTCCCATTGACATACAATATTGCTATCAATACTAGTACCAATTACATCTAAATCTCTAGCTACAGGAGTATACTTTACATATTCAATATATGGCCTTTTACTTTCATCAGAATATCTAGTTGAATACACATATGTAGGCCCACCATTTTCATAACGGTATATTACAAAACCATTTGAAGCTTGCTCTTTTGTAATTCCAGTTAATGTGTTTAATCCTATTGAAATTTTTTGATCGCTATCATGAGATGTATAACCAGGCATATCTTTTAACATTGTTGTTTCATCCCAATATCCATTTGCGGTTGTAATTTTACTATATATACTATTATCTGCATAGAAATTGAAACTAAAATCATCAGGTATTTTAGAAAAGTCTATATCAAAACCTATATATGGTGTTTCAGAATAACTATCTCCAACATATGCATATAATATTGCATTCTTTTCAGTATTATTTACAAAATGAGTGTCTACTTCACAACTTTTAGTAGCATAAATTTTAACAGTTTCTTGAGACAAAAAATCACCACCTAATTATTAAGCCCTATCGCAGCAATTTCACGATATGACATTTGTTTTTGCTGATTTTTAATGCTTCTAATTTCTTGTAATGTCATAGCTAACAATGATTCTATATCTCTATTAGAATCTTTTAACATACTTTTAGAAGATTGATTTGAATGCACTTGGCTACTTGGTGCCATATTAACTAATTCACCGTGTCCATTTGTATCATCACCTACAATTGCTAAACCACCACTATGAAAAGCTGTACCTACAGCATAACTTTTTACAATACCAGATATTAAACTACCAAAACTTGAACCACTTCCACCGAATTTAGAACGCTTTTCAGCTTCTTCTTTAGCTTTTTTAGTTTTCTTTTCTTCATTCTTAGCAAATTCTGAGTAATCTTTTGAATATGTATCTGTTGAATATGATTCTAATGTTTTTTGACGTGATTGAAGTTCTTTCTCTAGCTTACTAGAATAATCATTTTCTATCTTTTCACGTTCTCTAGATACTTTTCTATTAATAGCTGCTTCTCTTTCTGCTTGATACTCAGCTTTTTCAAGATAGTAATCTAAATTTTTAGCCTTATTCTCATGGCACTCTTCCCAGCCTTTCATTTCTTTTTGAAGCTGTGCATTTGTATACTCAGATAGTGCATCCATTTTTACACTATAGTCATTAAAATACTCATTTGCTGAATCCTTTAATTGTCCAAATGTCTCATCGTCTAATTGTTGTATTGAATTATACATTTCTTCAAAACTAGTAAATACATGATCAGTACCAAGTCCACACGCTTCTGCAATATTATTAAATGATTGTGTTGCATTTTCTTCTAATTCATTTGTACTTGTAGTAACAGCTTTTGCAGTACCATCCCAAATACTTTTAATTTCACTAGCAGTATCTGAAAATACAGATTTAACCTCATTTAAATTTGTTACAATACCTATCGCATTACCTTGCTGAATACTAGTTATCAAGCCTACTAAGTTTTGCCACTTATCACCTAATTGATCAATCAACACTTTAATAGTATCAACTACTTTTAGAACAAAATCTTTAACACTATTTAACGATGAAAATATACCCTCTATCTCTTGACCAACATTTTTAAGCATATTTACAACTGGCTCTGATACTTCTTCTATTTTGCTACATACTAAATCTATTATGCTATAAATGCCTTGTAATCCATTACCTGTTATATTTACAAATGATGTTATTAATGATAATGGTCCTGTAAATAGTGGTATTAATGTGTTTTGAACCAACTGAACAATTCTCATAACAATACTAACAATAGTTGAAAGTGGTGTAAGTATTGCACCTATTAAATTTCCTATAGGTGCTGCCCATTTTGTTAATGAGTTTAACATAGTATCTACTACTGTTAATACGCTTTTTATCACTGGTTCTAATGCTGTATATAAACTGATTTTTAAATCTTCAACCTTAGAGTTTATAGATTTTTTAAGTCCTGCAACATTATCATTCATTGTTTTAGCCATTTTTTCAGAAGTGCCTGCTGAATTAGCAAGTGCTTCTGAAAGAGCATTTACTGAATCTGTTGTAGTATTACACATAACTGAAAATCCAGAAAGTTGATTAGTACCTGCTACATTTCTCATAAATGCATCTTTTTGCTCATCATTCATATTTGACATAGCCACTTGCATATCTTCCATGATATCCGTAAATTCTCTTGCTTTACCTTCTGCATCAAAAATTGCTATTGAATATTCTTGTAATGAACCTGCTGCAGTTTCATTTTGACCATATATTCTTGCTAAAATAGCATTTAATGTTGTACCTGCTTCACCAGCTTTAATACCACTGTCAGCCATTTTACCGAGCCATGCTGTCGTATCTTCTAATGACATTCCAAATGATGTTGCTGTACTCGCACAGTTCTTATAAGCTTCTGCTAATTGTTCTGTTGATGTATTAGAATGGCTCATAGCGTAAGCCATTACATCAGCTAAATGATTTGACTCACTTGCTTCCATATTGAAAGCTGTAAGATAATCAGTTACAACATCACTAGCCCTACCAAGATCCATTGCAGAAGCTGCTGCTAAGTTAAGCACACCTGATAAACCATCACTACTTTGTTGAGCATCCCAACCAGCTAAACTCATATATTCTAAAGCTTGTGCTGCTTCTGTAGCACTATATTGTGTTTCAGCTCCAAACTCTCTAGCTGTATCAGTAAGTTTACTCATATCTCCCGCTGTAGAACCGCTTATTGCTTCTACTTTAGACATTTGTGCTTCAAATGTTTCTCCAATATCTAAGCTACTTTTTATAAATTCACCAATAGATACAACAAGTTGTTTAAATGCTTGTATAGCAAGTTCTATTCCAGCACTTGCCAAAGTTCCTAATGCTGTTCCTAGTGCTGCACTTGCAACTTGTCCTCCATTAAATCCACTTACTAAATCACTAAGTGAAACACCTAATACTTTTGTATTACTTGCAGTATTACTCATTTTTTCTTTAATTGAATCAAAAACACTTGTACTTTTAGAACCTTCACTTGATAATTTATCAAGTTTTTCTTTTGTTTCATTAAGTTCATTATTATAAGTATTCAACTTTTCAGTTGCTTTGTTTACGTTAATCG
Source organism: Cellulosilyticum sp. (assembly GCF_982396655.1). NCBI lineage: Bacteria > Bacillati > Bacillota > Clostridia > Lachnospirales > Cellulosilyticaceae > Cellulosilyticum > Cellulosilyticum sp. Next base: position 6,785 of record NZ_CEVXFV010000065.1, read on the forward strand.
TTTGGTTATCAAGTGTTTTTACTGTTGCATTAATTTTATTATTGCCTTTATCATACTCTTTTTGTAGATCATCAAGTTCTTCTTTTAACTTAACTGCTGCTTCTGATTCTTCACCTTGACTTGCAACAATTGCTTCATAACTTTGTTTGGTAGAATCTAATTTACTTTTAAGCTCTGCTTGTGCTGTTGCTAAATCAGATAACTTAGACTTTGTCTTTTCTACTCTACTTGAATGAGCTTCAACAATAGATGCTTGCGTTTCAATTGCTTTTGATAAATATTCTATTTTAGCTTTATTACCATCAATAGTATTATCAAATTCTTTAGATGCTGATGCAGTAGCTTTATAGTCGCTCTGAAGAACTTTCATTTGACGATTTAATGTTGTCATTTGATTTTGGAAGTCTGTAGATTCTGCCGCTAATTTTACGACCATTCCTACTACTTCTTCATTTTGTGCCATGCATAACCTCCTTTCATACAAAAAGCAGGTACTATATACCTACTAGGTCTACAAATACCTGCTTACTTTTTTGAGGTTTATTATGATAATAATCTACTAGCTTAAGATAATATGGTATGTCCATAGTATAAATTTCATTTAGAGATAACTTTCTTGCCCCTGGTAATAATTCCTGTGTCATTAAAGAAATGAATATTCTTTTTATACTATCTTCCAGGGGTTCATTATCGTGGGGAAGATTTACCACCATTTTGTAATGAGTTATCAATATTTTTCTTATCTTGTACAATCATTGACCCTGTTTCATTGAAAACAGATACGATTGTAGATAGCATTTTATCTAGCTCAACACCTTCAAGGAAATCATCTACTGAAAACTTATTTCCATAAACTTTACAAACAAAATCAATAAGTTCATTTAAAGAATCTTTATCAATCTCTCCATTAAGTTTTTCAGCTTTTTCAAAGAACTCTTTGTATATTAACCCATTTAAATGTGTACATACATAAGTTCTATTGATATGAGCATTTAAAAAAGCTACATTCTTATCAATTTCAGATAATCTTGCAGCTTCTTCTTCATTAACATCTCTACAATTTAATGTTGCAGTTTCTATGATCTTCTCTTTTTCATTTTCAAGATTAGTAATTTTTTCAATTACTTTTCTGTCTTTTAATACTAATTCCATACCATATTACCTCCCCTAAGATACTGTTACATCACACTTAGCTGTAAGATTTCCATCATTACTTACTGCTACTACAGATGCTGTTCCTATAGCAATTGCCTTTACTTCACCATTTTGCGATACAGTTACTTTGCTAGTATCAGTACTAAACCATGTTACAGCCTTATTCGTAGCTGTTGTAGGTGTATATGTAACAGTTAATTCACTTGTATCATCTACATTTAACGCAAGAGTTGCTTCACTTAATGCAATACTTGTTAAAGCAACTGCACTTGGTAATTCATAAGGCTTATCAAAATATGTTTCTTGTTTTGCTTTTGTGAAACGTTTATCACTTGTTAATACAGAATGTTTCCATGCACCATCACGCATACGAGCACATCCACTGCCTTTGATTGTAGGTGTTTGATAATTTGTTTTATCTGAATCAGTTTCTGCTGAATCATCAGGCTCTACAAATGATACTTTTGTAAGCCAAAAGAATTTTTCTACACCATCATCACATGTACCAACACCACCAATTGCAACAAATGGAGGTACATCTGTGTCTTTCTTAATTACGCCACCATAATTTGAATCAACTTCGTGTCCGAATAAATCAGCTTCAACTTCATCTGTCATATTTGCAAAGCCTAGCTCTAAATTGTACTCATTCATTCTATTACTAACTTTCTTTAAACGATTGTTAGCATATAACTTTTCGCTGCTTGCACTAGGTGTAATTTTGCAAGAAATAGCATCAGGTAATTTTTTTACTTCTGCTGCATAGATTTCTTGTGAATCATCTGTCATAACACAATATACTAAGTCTCTTAAACCTGTGATAACACTATCAGCCATTGTTCAACCTCTTTTCATATAAAAATTCAAGTGGCATGTGATATGTTGTAGGCTCAGTATCCTTTTCTACAATCAAATCACCACTTGTTAATACTTTAAATCCAGCTTCTTTCATAAGATTTTCTACTTCTTCTGCTACATCATCAATAACTACTGCATCTTTTGTATAAACATCAACATCTATATAAAAAGTCCTACTCTTTTCAGTGTTATTTCCAAAAAGATTAGGACTTTTAGTAATGCAGTTATAAATAATATATGGATCAGTACTTGGGTTTGGATTATGTGCCCTGGTAACGTCTAATCCTAAACTTACCAGGGCTGAATCAATTAACTGTGCTATCTGTTTCACTTTGTAAGCTCCTCTTGTATAATTTCTTTACTCTTGTCAATCATTTCCTGTTTGCACTTATGAAAGGATGGCCTTAAGAAAGGATACTTTTTACCCTTCCAAGATGCACATCCTCTCTCTAGCACTCTTACAATATGTGCTCTATGGCACTTATAAGCTCCTACAAGCTTATATTTCTCTCCATCTTTTGTAAGTACACCAGAACTTTTTAAACTGTCTCTTGTTTCACCTGTGTCAACATTTATTGTATCTTTCATGGTTTTAAGTAGTATTTCAGATTGTGCATTTATAACCTTGTTTTCAAGTTTTTCAGCATTTTTACCGGCTTTATCAAGCATATTCAAGACTTCATTAAGTCCATCTATTTGTAACATGTTAATCACAACTTTCACAAATTAAATCTAAAAACACATTTTTTTCTTCTAAGTTATCTACTGAGACAATATTATAAAATTTATCTTTGTATACTAACCTATTTTTACTTGTTATTCCTTCTACATAATGCATTTTTATAAATACTGTGTCTTTGCTAAGTATTGTCCCAAGCTGTACCATTTCTTCAGCACTAACATGTCTTATATATGCCATACATTCATGTATATTTGTCCATATTTCTTTTTTAATACCATTAACTTTTTCCGTTGTAAGCGATTGTATTGTTATAGGTGCATTAAACTTACCAATTGGCTTAGATAAATCAATATACAATACACCTTCTACACCTGCTACTTCCACAACATTAAACAGTTCTGAATCAACTTCTAAATAATCTCCTGGTACAATTGTAGTTTCAATATAAGATGTTTGTACGCTTATACTCGAATAAGATGTAATAGTTCCTTTTTTACTCTGAATATTTGCATCAGTATCTTTATCAGACAACATTAAAACACACTCTATTGATTTTCCATTAATAGAGTGCGTTTCAGCAAATTCATCAATATTAAAAAATGCTTTCATATCTTTTTCTAACTGATCTTTAAAGGACATTAAATCGCCCCTTTCTAGCATACCCCACTAGCTACTACAAATGAATCTACATCATGAGGTGAAGGAAGTGGTCTAGATGTTACCTTTAATGTTTCAACCTGTGCTTTTTGATCAACTGTATAAAGTGGCACACGTTTTTCTTCATATGTTAACCACCCTTTATTTTCTTCAAGTTGATTTACAGCTCCATAGTTCATTGTTCCTTGACCGCTTGGCCCAATAATTACTGTGCCACTTGGAAGTAATTGTGTAGCTTTTCCTGTTCCTTGGTCTACAAGATTTGAGTAAGAGTATACTTCAAGGTTATACTTTGTAAATCTACCTATGAATGTAGCACCTTTGCCTTTATATGTAGGTTCTTGAACTGTACCTGCTTGTGCACGTAATTGAATAATTTCTTTTACAAATGGATTTGCCATAAATGCTTTTGCTGCATTAGGGTCTAAAACAACAACATCAGGTGTATTAGATGAATTTTGTAACACCTTTGTATCAATCCAATCTTCGATGTTTTCAATTGGATTAACTGTTTCTACTGTCCATTTTTTAGCACTTGCCACAGATACTGCATTAGTAAATCCATAGTCAATATTGAATTTACCAGCAACATTTCCAGCTTCATCTACTTCATCAATATCTACACTTGAACCAAGAAGTACTTTAGCTGCCATGTATTCCTCTGTATATACGATTTTTTTATCCAAATCAACAAGGTCTTTTGCTAGAATTTCCTGCGCTCTCTGTTGTGCTGATTTACCACTGATAAGGCTTTCACCTGGTGTACGTTTTTTAATATCATCACCTGTAAGTGTTCTAAATGGTGCTACTCTTGGTGTTGTTATTTCTCTTGTTTGATATCCACTTCTCTTATCAAGTGAACCATTAACATATGGTGCAACAAGAGGTGCCATAGTTTTACCACCTTTAACTACATCAACAAGTGCTTTTTCTGTCATAAATGTTTCTACATTTGGGAAGAATGTGTCTCTTAAGAATGTAAAAGGCTCATTGTAACCTTGTAATGCCTGAAGCATAAAATATGTTTCATAAATGTTTAATGCCATGATTTAATCCCCCTTATTTTAAAAATATTCCTAAATTTTGAAGTGCCTTTGAAAAATCTTCTGCTGTAACACTTGAACCTACTGTAATTTCATCAGCTACAAATGAACCGCTTATATACATAACAGATTTTGTCGTGTTAGATGCATCTTGTGTTACATCTTCGCAAAGAATACCAACTGGTACATCTGTTTGTGATGTACACATTTCACCTGTATCATTGATAAGTGTACCTCTAACTAATGTACTTGAACCTGCTGCAATAGTTACTGCTTTAGTATCTATTGGATGAATGTTATCTGCAATAAGATTGTCAGGAACCATTGTTCCAATTACTTGTGATGCTTTACCCATTATTTTCTACCTCCATTCATAATATTTGCCATGTTTGATAAGGCTGATTGTTTTTCTTGATCATCTGTATTTTGTGGTGCTGGTGATGATGCTACATCATTTACACCACTTTCTTCTGCATCATTTTTTAGTGCTTCACCTTGTGCTTTGTTTATAGCTGCTTGTGCATTAAGAATATTAATTGCTACTTCACCTGCTGATAGGCCATTTTCAATACCTTCTTTGATTTGATTTTCTACACCTGGTCTAGAAAGTGCATTAATTGATTGAATACGCTCCCTCTCATTTTTTACTGCTTCTTTCTGTGCTTCATTTACAATTTGATTGTAAAGAGCAGGTTCTTTTTCCATGAAATCTTTTAATTCCATTGGTCTTACCTCCTTGTTTTCTTTATTATCAATAGTTGACATATTAGTCACTGTTTGACCTAAGCCTTTATTGTCTAATAATGCCTTTTTTACATTTTCAACACTACCCAAACTTAGTAACTTATCAATAATTTCCTTCTTAGATTCATCTTGTGATGAATTGTATACTTTAATATTAGAAGTATTAGACTTATCTCCTACAATTTCATCAATAAGCCCCATATCTAACATTTCTGCTGCTGTAAACCATGTTTCATTTGCCATTAAATCAAGTAATTCTTCTTCTGTCTTACCACTTTTACTTGTATAAGCTTGTACAATTGTTCTATCAACCTTATTCAAAAAGTCTCTAGTATGTTCGTGGTTGTGCTGATTACCTTTAGTGCTAGTACTTGCTCCATGAATCATCATCATTGCCATAGCTTCAGCTACAACTTTATCACTTGCTAATGGTATAAAAGACCCACAACTTGCTGCTAAACCAACAATATGTGATGTTGTTCCACCTTCATATAACCTAATGCTATTAAATATTTCATAACCTGCCCATACATCTCCACCAGGTGAATTTACTAAAAACTCAACATCTTCACCTTTAGCATTATCTAATTCTTTTTGTATTTTACTAGGAGAAGTATAATCCCACTCCATCCAATCATATATCCAAGCTAAATCATTACTAATAATGTCGCCTTTAATGTCAATCTTCTTCATCTTTATTCACCTCCTTTACAGTTGTTGATTGTAAATTAGGAATTTCTTGCCTAGCAATTTCTTCACGTATTCTTTGTCTATTGTTTTCAAAGAAATCACTACCATTAATCTCAATAGCTTCTTGTTGCCTTGTTGAAAATCCTTCTTCTACTTTAATCTTAGAAGCATTAGCTTCTTTAACAGGATCTAATTGACCTTGACTTGGCCCATTCCATGAACAATTTGAATATGCTTTTTTAATCAACGGGTCTTGAAAATAACCTGGTGCATAAACTCTACCTTTTGCAACTGCTTCTGATAGCCATTCCTCATAAGTAGGCTGGCAAAAATCATTAGCTAACCAAGTTCTATACATTCTAAATGTTTTCCATGCTTCTAATAATGCACCTCTTGATGCAGAATAACTATTTGTAAATTGTTTTAGCAATAATTCCGGAGGTATTTCTATTGCTGCTCCTATTTGTCTGCATAAGCTGGATACAAACCCATCAAATGCAGTATTAGGTCTACCAGGATTAGCTATATTAGCTTTTTCACCTTCATTTAATGCAATAATAGCACCACTACCTAAAGACATCTCACTTGCTGCATCTTCACTTTCATATTGTTCATTATCTTCACCTATTTTTTGTTCAGGTGAAGGTGTCTCAATAAAAACCGTGAACATTCCGCTTATTACTGCTGCCATTAACTCCGCATCAGTATATCTTCCTAGTTGCTTTATTGCTTCAATTACTGGTGCAAGTAGTGGTACACCTCTGTTTTGCCCTATACGTTCCTGCATCATGCAATGTAATACATTCCTTCTTCCAGTAGATTGTCCATAAGCTAAAACTCTTTTCCACGTTTTAGATTCATTTGAAAATCCTTTTGGATGAACATTACATATGTGATATGCTACTATTTCTCCTTGTTCATTCCTTTCAACGCCCTCTATAATCTTATTGTAGTCAACTGGATAGTTAGTAGGGTTGCATACCCTATCAGCTTCTATCAACTGAATACGTAAATCGTATGGCATGTTAGGCCTTTTATTAAATGGCAATAGCACAAATACATCACCATTCATGATCCACGACATAAAAGCTAGTTGTTGCATCTCATAGAAATTATTGATACGTTCTAAATCACAATTTGTACTTTCTGCCCATAACTTAAACTCTCTCATTGTATGTTGTTCCCATGTCGATGCCTCTTCTTCAGTAAGTCCCAAAAACTCAGCATCAATATTGGGCCGTGGTTTTAATCCACTACCAACAACATTAGTACGTGTTGTCTTTAACGCACTAGTCGCAATAGGTGCACCATAAAAAGTATCTCTACATTTCTGTCTTAGTTCATCTACATTTAAGTCAATATCTTCTTTTGGGCTTCTACTTTGCCAAAACCAATGTCTTTGTGCTTTCCTACTGCTATTAGCTCCATAATTGCCATAACCATATCCTGTACCATTAATAACATCTAACTGTTTTCTTGAATACGCCCTTTTAAGAGCAATACCTGGTGCAATAGTTGATAATACCTTATCTAATACATTCAACATCTTACCTCCTTTCTTAAATGATAATAGGGATATATCTTTTAACACGATATATCCCTATCTACTCATACATTTTTTTAAGTTCATTATTCCTTTCAATATTAGCCTTTTTAAGTTGTTCATATTTATCAAGTTCACATATACTCTTATAATCTTCAGCCAACTTACTAACTTTTTTCTTAAATTCTTTTTCTAAACTTCTTTTTATTTTAACTCTGTTAGTTGCTTTAATTTTTAATCCATACTCTTTTTTTAGTAAATCAATTTTATTCTTTTGATCAATAGCAATATTTCTTAAATTTTTTTCTTGGTTAGCTGCTTTTTCAATGTTACATCTTAATTCTTCATCTGTAACAGTTATAACATATTCTTGGCTACATTCTTTACACTCTAAATATGTTATTTCAACTTCACCAAATTTCTTTTTTAATTGTTCTGTACTTACTTCTGCTTTACAATTATCACAAATAATCATCTTTACACATCCCTTGGTACTGCTCTATAAATTCTTGAACGTGCTCTCCCTTTTGTAGATGCTTTTGCTTCTTCAACTTTCTTTTCCCAAAATGCAATACTGTTTCTTACTTCAGTAAGATTTGCTCTTGTAAGAGTTCTGCTACCATTTGTTGTTGCCAATGTATAAGACTGTCCATTTGCAATAGAAAGTTCAGCTTCTAGCCATACATCTAAATGTTTTTGAGCTGTATCTAATTGTATTGCCATTACTCAACCCCCTTGCTTAATATTCTTCTTTTCTTTTTCTTTGGTATATCAATTGATGTAGATACATTATTTACTCTTCTTTTAAGTGATTCCCAGTTTGGATTTAATATTCTCAATGCTGCAGTAGCATAGTTTCTAACATCTAACGGTTCATTTCTAACACCACTTTTCTTAACCCACTGTGCTTTCCCTACACCATTAACCATTCTTACAACTAAACTTTCACTAGTAATTCCCTTGAAATAGTCTATTCCATAACCTTTTTCATATTCTGAAGGAAAATGACAATAACCAGGTCCTTCAGAATCTATTTTAAGATTAGATATAATATTTTCTTTACCAGCATCTACACCTATAGTAAACAATGCGGCTTTTTCTCTGTTATTCCTACTTACTGTAGAAATGAACGGAACACTTTCTCCACCTTTACCTTTTATAGAGAATACTCTTCTTACTTCTCTCGGCTTTGTGAATTTATATACTTCTTGTGTAAAGTGACCACCTGAGTCCTGGCACGCACATGAAATTCTTATCTTTCTTCCATCTTCATATTCAAACTCACTTTTTAAATACTCATCAAGTTCATTCCATACTTCAGCTTTATGAAGATCACCGTAAATAACTTTATATTGTATTCCCCAGCTTTCTTCATCTTCTCCCCAACCGACAACTTCTATTTCAAAACGGTCGTCTTGAGTATCTATTCCAGCTGTAAGAACAAGTACACCTTCTGGAACTTGGCATCCATATTCTTCTCTTCTATCAAAAAGTACTTCTTCATCTTGTCCATCTCCACGTTCTTCCCATGATTCACCTAATGCAGTATTAATCCATACCTTTAGTGTTTCAGTAGAACGTTTTGCCTGTTTAAAATCTTCTATTATCTCGCTCCATCTTTTCCAAGGTGAAGCCATTTCATTAAGATGGAAACCTCTTTTCTTTCTTTCATGGAACTTTGCAATCCACTTTCCTTTTTTTGCTTTCCATTCATGTTCTTTATGAATGCATCCACAGTACTTGCATGTCATAGTAACTGTATCAAAGTTTATTCGTCCCCACTCATAAGGCTGTAATTCACCACATGATGGGCAATATACATTCCATTCTTCCATTGTGCTATCTTCATATTCCATTTCAATACGAGATGCCCCCTTTATTGTAGGTGTTGATACATAAACTTTTTTCTTATTCCAGAATGTTGTTGTACGTTTTGTAGCAAGCATAAGTGGGTCCCCTTCTGTACCAGCACTAACAGGATATCTATCAACCTCATCTGCTAATACTGCCCTAATAGGTCTACTTGCTAATGAAGATGGTGAATTAGCACCGGCCATTGTAATATGTCCACCTGGGAATGTTTTATGTAGTAATGTGTTACCACTATTTTTTGCTTTTGCATCTCCAACTCTTTCACTTAATACAGATGTATCCCTTATCATTGGTGCTAAACGGTCTTTAGAAAATGCTTCTGCCATTTCCAAAGTTGGCTGTAATAATAATATTGGTGAAGGGTCGTAATGCACATAATATCCAATTATATTTAATAGCAATTCTGTTTTACCAATTTGAGCACTAGTCATTACAACAACTGTATCAACTAATGGATCACTAATTGAATCCATTATTTCACGTTGATACGGTGCCCTATCAGTAACCCATTTACCTGGCTCCGCTGAAGCTTCTTTTGATAATTGTCTATATTCATCAGCCCATTCACTTACAGTAAGTTTTTTAGGCGGTTCAACCGTCTTTGCTATCTTCTTGAATAAACTAAAAAGTGATTGTTGATTATCCATCAGCAACCACCTCTTTTAAATCTACATATGTTTCGTGTTTGAATTTTTTAGGATCATATTCACTAAGTTCTTTTAGTGCATTGTAAATTTCATCTCTTAACATAGCTTCAATAGCTGTTATGTCATCTGTCGCTCCTGCTTTAGGTGCAACCTTGCTAGGTATTGAAAGTACTCTTGATCTAAAAGCTGATAACATTTTTGTCATTTCTCTTTCAACATCTTCTGAAGCATGTACTGTTCCCTTCATAAGAGCAACTTCAAGTTCTGCTTTTTCTCTCTTTGCTCTTTCAAGTAATGTATGTTCTTTATTAAATTCCTCTGATATGTCACCATCATTACTTACTGCATCATTCTTTGCCTTTAAGAAGCGAATGTAATCCCTTACTGTTGGAACTAGTTCAAAGCTTCCTTGTTTAATCTTACTAAGTATTCCTTCTTCACACAGTTGTCCAACTCTTCTAGTTGTTACATCAAACATATCTGCAACAACTTTTGTACTAACAATTAGCTTTTCACCATTCATTATTTTACCTGCCACGTTACATTCACCTCATTTCTATTTACATTTTATAGATTTCCGTTTTTTAATCGTTTTTCAGAATGAAATTCAACTCAAAAAAATGCTATATCTAGAAAAATTGTGGGGTTGTACGCACCCGCAGGCCTTACCTCTTTCCACAGTACCTTGAGCCATTGATACTCAATGCATTTACTGTTTTTACTTTTTTTAATATTTACTTGTTCGAAATAACTCTTCCTCATGTTTGAGGTTGGGAAATAATTAAAACAACACTGCTACAACCATCTTCAACCTAAGAAAAAACGGAAATGACTTAATCTATTGTGATAATGTACAACTGTTTCTTTTACTATTTTTCAGTATTCCATTTAGGTTATATACATAACCATTGAATATCAACCATTACAACGTATTTTTATCATTTATCTGTCAATTTACTTATCTTACTAAACTGTTAACAAAACTTTTTTCTTTCCCTTAAATGAAGAAACTCATACTTTTTTATTATTTTATTTACACACACTCAATATGTCACTAACGCTTTATAAATGACAACCCCTTCATTAGTGCATCCTTTGAGTCCTGATTGACTCCTATGTACCGCTTTGTTATAGATGGGTCACTATGATTTAATATCTCCTGTATTGCCACTATATCGTGAGTAGATTGGTATAACCAATAGCCGAACGTCTTACGTAATGTATGACATCCTATTTTATCGGTATATCCAAAGTAAGATGCTGCTTCATTTAAGATTTTCCATACACGTTGCCTAGATATATGTTTCTTCTTGCCTATTCCTTTGCTTCTTGGAAACAACAATTCATAATCACTCTTTCCTTTTATGTAAGTCTTAAGTACTGACTTTAAATCATCATTAATTGGAAATCTTTTTTCCTTATCGGTCTTCTGCTCTCTAAGATATATATAATCTTTATTACGAACATCTCTAACCTGTAATGGCAATATATCTGATATACGTAATCCACTATATATACCAAATAAGAACAGCACATAATCTCTTTCATTCTTTTCTCTTAAATAGTCCGCTATATCAAGTATTAGTCTTTTGTCCCTTATAGGTTCTACAGTATTCAAACATATCACCTTCTTTCTTGCATAAAAAAGGCATTGGCTCATGCACACTTGAGCCAATGCCTTTTTACTGTAATGTAATCGTTGTGTAACTCCTATCTCTTTCGATTAATAGTAATCACCTGTTACTTTATTTTTATAATACAATATTATCACTTAATTTACTGAAAAATTCCCCTATTTATTTTCCCCTACTATTTTTCCCCTACACTTTTTAAACTGCTTTACTTATTTTATTTTCTATAAGTCCTCTTGATGCTGCTTTTAATGCAACATGTATTATTACATCATTTCTCTTTTCATAATAAGCACTTTTTTCAATACTAATCATTCTTAATATCTTTGTAACTCTAAATTGCTTATTATACGTTAGATCTATAAGCTTTTCATATTCTGTATCTTTAAAATCATTAATTGCATCTGTAACAACATTTACCCATTTACTACTTTCATCTTCTTGTAATTCAATTAATTTTAATGCTGCATCTTCTACTTTACTTGAATTAGTATGACTCATACTTGCTCCTGTCTCTTCACCGAGATGTTTTGATTTGCAACCATAGATTATATCATCTTCTTCTATCGCTAGTTGCTCTGTCATTTCAAAGTGACTATATAGATAATGCTCAACCTTTTTGTAAATTCTTTTCTCTAGTATCATATTTGGCACCTTCCTTTTTTGCTTTTTTATTAGCTTTAGTAAGTTGTGATTTTACTGTATGTACATAAGGTATGTACCTTGCCACAATACCCACCTCCAAATCTAACTTTTATTAGCTTCATTAACTCTTTGCTCTAATCTAATAACCTTTCCCATCTTATGCCTTGCTACTTCCGCATGGTTATTAAACATAATTTTCATTTGTTCTAGCATTATCTCTACATCAGCCATTTCTTCTGCAATATGATCTGCATTGTCTGCTCCTCTTTTATGCTTACAAATTTCTTTTGTTAATTCACTAAGTTCTTCTATTGCTACGTTAAGTTGAAGGTCTTGTCCCCATGTTGCTATTGCTTTCTTGTATACCTCTTCCACTTATATCCCTCCAAGTCTCAAAGTCGAATTTTATTTAAATAAAAAACCACTAACTGAATTAGTTAGCGGTCTGGAACTATGATTACTTTCTTTTCTGTACCATCATTATATCTTTGTAATTGTTCTATCGAATAGTACTTTCTTTCATTCTCATCTATAATAACTACTTCTTCATCAAGATGTGAATAGTTCTGTAACCATTCTATTAATTGCCTTCCTGTCATTTAAACATCCCCTTTTTAGAACATTATACCACTAACTATATTCATTTTTCAAAGTTCAAAACATCATTTTATTAAATCAAAATATCCTCACCATTAGGATCTATGCTAAACATCTCCTCAATGTCTGTTATTTGCTTTCTGAATTTCTTTAAACCTTCATTACTTCCTTTGTTTGAACCTTTTGCAAGTTTGTAAGCTCTATATATAGAGTTTTCTACATTGAATGCTGTAACAACAATACTAATAGCTCCCATTTTAACCTTATACAGTTTTATTACATGCGTTGATGTAATTGACATATTCAACTCCTTCCTGGACCATATTCCCGATGTCAGCAATATGGTCCATATTGAAAATAATATTTTATTTATAGTCCTGCTTCTTTAGCTCCTTTAGCTATCTCAGCTGCTTTGTCTACAAGCTTGTAAATCTTTTCTTTTTCAGTATCAATGCTAGTGTTATTTCTTTCACTTTCTTTTAGCATTGTTCTTACTAACTCAACACAAAAATCTGTATCTAATCTCATAATCTATACTCCCATTTACAAAATAAAATTTATTTTAATCTTCTTGCCATATCTCTAGCTTCTTTACGAGTCATTTTGTGTATACTGTTTCTTTTCATTCCTGCTAATGCTATTCTGTTTAAATTATCAAATCCTGAATTAGATAGTGCTATAATTTCATCTAATTTTGGATACTCTCCAAATCTTTCATAGTACTTTCTAACTTCATATTCTAAGTTTACTTTTTTCATAAAATCACCTGTTCAAAATCAGATTTTATTTATATAATCCTCCAACTAATTCAAATCTGTATTTTTGA